>JAJRCM010000122.1 GCA_028678965.1 Methanomicrobiales archaeon
GGATGGAATCCATCACTCAGGACGTTTATAGCACCGAGTTCATGCGGGGAACAATGTTTCCGCAGTTCGGGGGCAAGGCGGTAAGGGAGGCAAGGGACGAGGTGGCTGCTCTGATGGTTGAGCGGTACGGATCCCTTTACCTGTTCGATTTCGATATACGACCGGTGGTCTGCCGGTGCGGTGGTAGGGTATACGTGAAGATCCTCCGTGACCAGTGGTTCCTGCAGTATAGTGATGCTGGTTGGAAGGAGATGGTCTATGATCAATTGGCACGGATGGATCTGGTACCTCCAGAAGTGCGTGCAGAATTCGCGAGAACGGTGGGCTGGTTGAAAGACTGGGCGTGCACCCGGCGGGTGGGGTTGGGCACAAAACTCCCCTGGGATCCTGCCTGGATCATCGAACCGCTCAGTGATTCAACCATCTACATGGCTTACTACACCATCGCGCACCAGATCAAGGCTATAGAACCCTCAAAACTCACTCCTGAAGTCTTTGATTATATTTTCCTCGGTAGGGAGACCCCCCACCTTCCGGAACGTGCACTCCTGGATGCGATGCGGGAAGAATTCTTGTACTGGTATCCCTATGACTTCCGGTTCTCGGCAAAAGACCTCATCTCCAACCACTTGACCTTCCAACTCTTTCACCACCTCGCCATCTTCCCGCCCGAACTCCAGCCACAGGGTATTGTCGTCTTCGGGATGGGGCTCCTGAACGGAGCGAAGATGTCCTCGAGCAAAGGAAATGTCGTCCTTCTCGAGGATGCGATTGATGAATTCGGGGCTGACGCCGTGCGCATGTTCCTCCTAGGAAGCGCGGAACCATGGCAGGACTTCGACTGGCGGAATGAGCTGGTGCATGCCACCCGGAAACAGATCGAGAGATTCTCCACAACTGTCACCGAAGCATATGGCCAAACCACTGACCGCCAAGGAGGGCAAGTGGGGGTCTGGCTGCTAAGCCGTCTCCAGTCGAGGATTGAACGAGTCACTGCTGCTATGGAGGGTTTCCAGACCCGGCAGGCCCTCCAGGAGGCGTTCCACGGTAGTGAGTTAGACCTTAAATGGTACCGGCAGCGACGAGGAACTGAACCGCCAGGACCAGAACTCTCCCTCCTTATCAATACCTGGATCCGACTCCTGGCGCCCTACATCCCCTACACCTGTGAACGGCTGTGGCACCACATCGGGAAGCAAGAGCTGGTGTGCAGCGCCCCCTGGCCAACTCCCAATAAAGCCCTCGTGAACACGGGGGTGGAACTAGCAGAGGAGCTAATCCAGCGGACTATGGAGGATGTAGCCTCTATTATGAAGTTAATTAAGATTAATCCCGCATCTATTACCCTTTTCTGTGCACCTGCATGGAAATGGCAGATTTTCCGGACCATTGGGGCGAGCAACGACCGGCGAGGGGCGCTTCGCGAGGTGATGCAGGACGCGGAGATGCGAAAGCGTGGAAAAGCAGCCGCCGAAGCGACGAATCAGGTAGCCACCCTCATCCACCGCCTGTCGCCAGAACTTATCGACCAGCTAATGACCACTCAGGTCGATGAAGTTGCCATTTTTTCAGAGGCAAAAGCCTTTTTAGAGAGAGGATTTGGAATACCGGTCTATATAGAAGCAGCGGAGCGGAGCACGCACCCCAAGGCGGCGAATGCATTGCCTTTCAAACCAGCGATCCAGATCGGGTGATTAATCTTCCTCCATTTTTTTTGCCATCTTGACCCGTTCTTTTGCCGTGTAACCGGTAACCTTCTCCAGGTATTGCCTGAACCGTCGGTTCGTATCCAGGATGACCTCATCTGGCACATCTGATCGGGATTCAGACTCCACACAGAGCGATCGCTCCCCCTCTCCTACCCAGACAGCGAGCCGCTTCATGGCACCATAGGTAATCTCAAATTTCCCCCCAACATCGTGAGGTTGTGTGCCAAAAATATCAGTGAGAGATTCCACCATGGTGGTGCGGAAATTTTTTACCTGCGACCTTTTTATCTGAAACTCTTGCATAATATTTTTAAGCGAATTAAACTATGTAAAAACTACGGCGTGATGAAGTATGGAAGAGATCAAGATATCCTCAAAACCGCTGAGTGAGATCCCAAAATCTGTGTTGATGGGATTTCCAGGGAGCGGACTGGTGGGCAGTATTGCACTCCAGTATATGGTGGACCAGTTGGAGTTCGAGCTGATCGGGAACATGACCAGCAAGTACTTTCCGCCACTGGTGATGATGAACAAGGGTGTGATCAATGTTCCGGTACGGTTCTACCAGAAAGACGAGCTCGCCGTGGTGGTAGGTGACATCCCGGTTCATCCAATGATCTGCTATGAGATTGCGAATGGGTTGATGACTTGGTTGAACCAGTTCAAACTGAAGGAAGTGGTTGCCATTGCAGGTATCGTGACCAATGAATTGGAGAAGCGGGTTTTCGGGGTGGCAACAGAGCCGGAGCATCTCCCCCGCATCCAGGATCACACTATCATCCTCCCCATGGGCACCATCTCTGGTATCGCGGGAAGCATCCTCACCGAATGCAAGGTGCGGGGCATCCCTGCTATTGGACTTCTTGGTGAGACCATCAATGCCCCGGACCCCCGTTCTTCGGCAGCAACCATCGATGTGCTGAACAAGATGTTCAACCTGAACTTGGATACCGCGCCCCTTCTCGAACAGGCAGAGGAGATTGAGGCGGCGATGCACAAGCTCTCTGAAGAAGTGCAGACCACGGAAAAAGTACAGAAGAAAGAACAGCTTCCGATGTATGGGTGATGATGATGAGGTATGCAACACTGAC
>JAJRCM010000123.1 GCA_028678965.1 Methanomicrobiales archaeon
CACGGCGAGCCTATGTGCTGGGTGATATGGCGCTCCTCATCTTCGCTTCTGATGACGAGGAACGGGGCAAGGACATCCTCGGCCTCGCCGTCGATGCCGCTATCAATATCCGGGAGGAGGATCATCGGGAGGATGTGTTCGATGAGCTCTCCGTGGCGCTCCGTATCATGGAGGAGCACCTCCTTTGAAGACCGTCGAGATCATCGCGTCAGGACGTGTACAGAGGGTGGGGTTCAGGGCGTGCATCAGGCGGATCGCGATGAATCTCGGGGTGAGCGGTGAGGCAATGAATCTCTCCGATGGAAGAGTAAAAATCATCGCCACTGCTGAACCCGCGATTCTGGAAAAATTCATCTCTATGCTCTACAGTTGCAGCAGAGTGATACTCAGGGACCTCCAGGTCACGGAGAAAGAGCCCCAAATCTTTCCGGAATTCTCCATTGTCCGGCAGATCAGTCAGTAGGAGACGGTAAATTCTTCTCTCTCCAGGAGAGCACTCCTGAAATTCAGTATATGGGCATTGATGGCCCTCTGGTCTATCCGGGACCGCAGTTCACTGACCAGTCCCTCAATCAGCCTCTCCGAAAGGTGACACCGTGTCCCCTCCGTGTCATACTCCTGAGGAGAAATTCCCGCATTCCCCATAGACATAACAGCCGAATCGACCATCGTCGGTTTCAGTGGTTCCATGAGATCCTGGACCAGGCTTCCCCGCCCTTCACTTAAGAGACCGACATCAGGATCGAGGTGTGCCCCGACCGCCGCCAGGCAACAGGCACCATGGAGCATCGCGTATCCGAATGAGAACATCGCATTCACCGGATCGCGGTGAGGACGTCTCGTTCTCCGCCGAAATTCGAGCTCCTGGGGCATTCTGCGGGACAGGATCTCGTAATACATATCAGAGGTGAGGCGGTGCATACGGCGCAGCTCATCCATCTTTATCAGGTACTCCACCTCATCCCGTGCTTGGTGGAGGAACTCGAGCTCACCCTTATAAAACAGCTCCCGGTCACGCTGTTCAGCAAGACGCTCTAAGAAGAGCAGGCGGGCATTCATCACTGCCCTCACTATCGTGACTGCAAACCGGTGAGAGGGGGTCTTCTTCTGTGCCTCTCTCACCTCCTCATCGTCATGGAAGCCAAAAGGTGCTACATGCCCCACCGGGTGGCCATCAGTATCAAAGAACGAGATCATGGACCCAGCCCGAATCAGCTGGATGATGACCGAGGTATTGAGATGATGGGCCCCCACCACCAGGAGGTGCTGGATCGTACCGACCGGGATCCTGGTCACTTCTCTCTCCCGCTCGATTATCAGCTCCTGAGGGGTCGCCCGCAGGTGGCTCCCCCGACCGGCAACGGGATACCAGTGCATGTTCATGGGACCAGTCCTGAAGGGTGATGGGTTTCGTGTTATGTATCCCAGAACTGGGATTTATGTGTTGTTTTTTCGTGTAATGACCGCAGGGAAAGGCCAGTTGCAGGGTGAAACGATACAGCATATATACTGTGGTATGTAATAGCATAACAGAGATTGCCTATGTTCTGGAATAAGAAAATGGAGACGCTGCAGGGAGATAAGCTTGCGGTACTCCAGCACAAGCGATTGACGTGGACCCTCCACCAGATCGATAAGGTGCCCTTCTACCACCAACGTCTCAAAGAGGCGGGTATCAGTGCAGGGGACATCCGTTCGCTGGAGGATGTGGAGAAGCTGCCGTTCACCAACAAGAAAGATCTCCAGGGTGGCTATCCCTTTGGATTCCTGGCAGTACCCCTCAACCAGGTGGTGAGAATCCACACCACCTCGGGTACGACCGGAAAACCGACGGTCGTGGGATACACGAGACAGGATCTGGATAATTGGTCAGAACTCATCGCCAGGAATCTTACCATGGTTGGCTTAGCGGAGGGTGACGTCTTCCAGAATATGGTAAACTACGGCTTGTTCACCGGGGGGCTGGGGTTCCATTATGGGGCGGAGAAGATAGGACTCACCGTTATCCCTAGTGCTACGGGAAATACCAAACGCCAGATTGAGATGATACGGGACTTCGGGGTGACCGCCATCCACTGTACCCCGAGCTACGCGCTCCATATCGCAGAGGTGACCGAGGAGATGGGGGTGGATCTCCCCTCATTAAAGGTCGGAATGTTCGGGGCGGAAGCATGGTCGGAGAGCATGCGCAGCGAGCTTCAGCGACGTTTGAAGGTAAATGCTTTTGATTCCTACGGCCTGAGCGAGATGTATGGTCCTGGTGTTGCCTTCGAGTGCCCGGAGAAAGAAGGTCTCCACATCTGGCACGATTGCCTCCTCACCGAGATCATTGACCCGAAGAGTGGTGAGCGGGTGGCTGAGGGGGAGCGGGGGGAACTGGTGATCACCCCGCTGGTGAAGGAAGCGATGCCCCTTATCCGATACCGTACCGGGGACATCACGAGGCTGATAGAGGACGGCTGTCCCTGCGGGCGGGGCCAGAAGATCGGGAGGATTACCGGACGGAGCGACGATATGCTGGTGATTCGGGGAATCAATGTCTTCCCCTCCCAGATCGAGCATGTGCTCCGATCCCTTCCTGAAGTGGGAGATCAGTTCATGGTGATCATCGATCGGATCAATTATCTGGATGAAATGACCATTGAGGTTGAAATGAACCGGGAATATTTCAGCGGGGAGCTTCGCGATCTCGCCAAGGTGCAGCACAAGATCTCATCTGCCCTTCGCGATGTTCTCGGACTCCGCACCACCATCAAGCTGGTGGAACCAGGCTCGCTTCCCCGGTTTGAGGGGAAGGCTAAACGGGTAATCGATCGGAGGGGTCAGCTGTGGTGAGCTGGGATCCTCGCATTGAGGAGATGCCCAAGGAAGATCTCCAGCGGTTGCAGTACCGCTTGTTAAAAACTCTTGTCTACCGGCTCTATAGTTTCTCAGAATTCTACCACGAACGGATGAAAGCACAGGGAGTTCACCCCGATGATATTACCCAGCTCTCGGATGTACGGAACCTGCCGTTTATGTTCAAGTCCGATCTGAGGGAACACTATCCTGACTGGCTGTTCACTGCTCCCCAGGAAGAGCTGGTGCGTTACCACGTCTCGTCGGGAACTACCGGTAAACCAACGGTGGTGGGGTATACCCAGCGGGACATTGACAACTGGACCACCTCTCTTGCCCGAGGCCTCACCTCCTGCGGGCTGGGACGGGGGGATGTGATCCAGGTGAGCTACGGGTATGGGCTGTTCACCGGGGGTCTCGGTCTCCACTATGGTGCAGAGCGGATTGGGGCGACGGTCATCCCCGCCAGTGTGGGCAATACCGAACGCCAGATCGAGCTGATGCAGGACCTGCGGGCAACGGCTATCGCCTGTACACCCTCCTACCTTCTCCATATGGGGGAGGTGGCGGAGAAGATGGGGGTTAGTATCAAGAAGGACACCTCACTCCGCTCTGCCATCCTGGGTGCAGAACCATGGTCCGAGGAGATGAGGACCCGAATCCAGGAATGGCTGGGCGTGAGGGCCTACGATATCTACGGGACAAGTGAGCTCTATGGACCGCTCTTCTGCGAGTGTTCTGAGCAGACAGGAATCCACATGTGGGGCGACCTGGCTCTTGCTGAGATCATCGATCCCTCTACCGGGGAACCGCTTGAACCAGGGGAGCGGGGGGAGCTGACGGTCACCATGCTCCAGAAGGAGGCTCTACCCATGGTGCGGTTCCGTATCGGGGACATCACCCAGATCGATGATGCTGTCTGCCTCTGTGGGCGTACGCATCCCAGGATTAAAAGGATCCAGGGGCGGGTGGACGACATGCTCATCATCAGGGGGATCAACGTCTTCCCCTCTCAAGTGGAGCACGCTCTAATGGGCATCCAGGAAGTGGGGAGCCACTTCCAGATTGTGGTGGATCGGAAATCAGAGCTGGACACGATGCTCATCAGGGTTGAAGTCAGTCCCGAGGCGTTCAGCGATCGGATCAATGACCTGATGAAGATCAGGAACACGGTTGCCCAGCGGTTGAAGGGATCCTTGAATGTGGCGGTGGATGTGGAGCTCGTGGAACCGGGCTCACTTCCCCGGTTTGAGGGAAAAGCGAAGCGGGTGATTGACAGGAGGAAGATCTGAATGGAGACAGACCAGTATGTGATAAAACAGATCTCGATATTTTCAGAGAACCGGCCCGGCAGGCTCGCCGCGATCGCCCAGGCGATGGAAGAGGAGAAGGTGAACATCTTCGCCTTCAGCATCGCCGAGGCAGACCAGTTCGGGGTGGTACGTGCCCTGGTGAATCATACCGAGAAAGCGCATAAGAAGCTCACCAGTATGGGATTCATAGTCTCGTTCACCGATGTCATTGCGGTCAGGATGCGTGATGAACCGGGCGGACTCTATGCCATCGCGAAGGTGCTGGGTGAGGCACAGATCAACATCGATTATGCCTATGCGTACAGCGGACGGGATGCAGCAGTCCTGATCCTTCGAGTGAATAACGTGAAAGATGCAATCACCACCCTTCTTGAGCACGGTGTCACCCTGATCGAGAACTCATTCTTCCGGTGACCCTACCTTTTTTCCCATTTCAGGAGTTCAGCGATCGTGGAGAGGGTACCACCCCTGCGGATCTCCTCCCTGATCCGTTCCTCGTTCTTCTTCACTTCCTGGGCACGCCGGGCAACCTCATACGCTCGTTCGCGGGGGATGACCACCACCCCGTTCTCGTCACCCACGATCCAATCTCCTGGTCGGACTTCCTGGCCTCCGCACCGGATCTCGGTATTGATCTCTCCAAATCCCTTGGGTTCACCGGCATTGGGAACGGTGGCCCTGGCAAAAACAGGATACTGCAGCCTTCGGATATCATCCACGTCCCGCACGGCTCCATCGATCACCACCCCGCTGATCCCCTTGTTCATGCAGCTCATGGTGGCGAGCTCTCCCCAGGGGGCCACAGCGGTCACCCCATCGTTATTGATGACAATCACATCCCCTTTCGAGGCGATATCAATAGCTTCAACCGGCTTTGCCCAGTCACCGGCAAGAGTCTGCACCGTGACTGCCTTCCCCACCATCTTCACATCCCCGCAGATGGAGACAATCCCCTGCATCGCACCTTTCCGGTGCATCGCATCAGAGATGTTGGGGGTGGAAACCACCTCCAGGAGGACACAGATCTGGGTTTCAGGAGATTCATAAGGCTCCAGATGGGGTGTGGGGTGGTCGATGGCTTCCCGGATGCGTCGCGTGGAGTCGGTCACCGTAGCTGACCGTGTGATCCACCCTCCCACGATAACGATCGCTGCCCCCAGAGTAACCGCTTCTGATGCGGCCGCTGCATCGAGCCCCCCCGCCACCGCGAGCGGCACCTGCACCTCCCCTACCAACCGGGCCAGCTGTTCATTGGAGGTCATACCCATCATCTGCTGGTCAATCCCCACATGAGCACAGAGATAATCAATTCCCATCCCTTCCAGTTCTTTCGCCCGAACGACCGGATCCGCGGTATTGATCAGGTCGGCCATCAGGGTGACCCCGTACAGCCGGGCTGCTCGCATCGCCTCCTGAATCACCGCATTATCTGCATCGGCGAGGACACACACCACCGAGGCGCCGGCTTTCGCTGCCATCTCCACTTCGAGGGTGCCGGTATCCGCAACCTTCATATCGGCAACGATCGTGGTCCGGGGAAAGATTTCCCGCATAAGGGTGACTGCTTTCATCCCTTCGCTTTTAATAAGCGGGGTCCCCACCTCAATCCAGTCCGCCCCTCCAGCCATCGCTTCCTTGGCGATCTGCACTGCCCGGGGCAGCTCGAGGAGATCGAGCGCCACCTGGAGAATCGGCCGAACCATGCAGTATGGGGTTCTGTGCCAGGAGGAGTTAAGAGTTACTGGTCGATTGGCATGAAGGAATGGTACCCGGCGCCCAAGGCATTCAGGAAAAGTACATCTGGTCTACGGATATTCACCCCCGATGCGGTTCGAATGGGTTCATTCACTTTCTCTTAGTTAAGTGGAAAATAGTGATATCTCTGCTTTCTCAACAAAGTAGGATCTCACAGTCCCAACAGCCATCTTTAATTCGTGGCCAAATTAACCATAGGGCAATGGACGAACTGGACCTTGAGATCCTCACCATCCTCACCAGGCGGCCATGCTACGGGTACGAACTGAAGTACCTGCTGGAAGAACGCAGGTTCACCATCCCTCACAGTACCCTCTATCGAGAGCTGCGGAGGCTGGGTGATGAGAAATTAATCGCGTTCCACACTGTTGCAAGCAGGAAAGGTCCATCGAAAAAGGTATATTCCATAACTGGGAAGGGAAAAACGGTACTCACCGGGCTACGTGAGAACGGTGCGTATCTTGTACTGGTACAGTATCTTGAGTCGCTGGGGAAGGAGTGCGGGAGTTTTATCGAAGAGGAGTTCCGAGCTGTGCAGGGATGTGTGACACCATTCCTTGGTCTGAACAGGGCA
>JAJRCM010000124.1 GCA_028678965.1 Methanomicrobiales archaeon
CACAATCACTACGCTGTCCTCCTCCTTCCTATTCCCTGGCAGTACGAGTGGATGGAAGCATTCCTGCATGTTGTGGGAAGTGAGGAACTTATCTTTGCTGACCACGAAAGTCCCCGGGGCAAGAAGGAATATTCCTCGGTGGGCGGGTGTTATTACTCCTGTAAAATGGCGATCCTGGAAGCGCTCGCCAGGGAAAAACGACAGGCTGCAGCCATCGTCCTCCGTGAAGCCTCTCACGGATATGTTCCCCTCGGGGTGTTTAATGTGCGTGAGAATGTCCGGCACGCCCTGAGCGAGCCCCCACTGGAATGCGAGGATCTTCAGGGAGCATTACCTCTTCTCCATCAGCAGTTCGCTCTTCCCCTCAGTCGTTTCATCGAGGAAAGCACTTTTCTCAAAGAGCAGGTGAAGGGTGGGCAGACGACCCTGAAGGCATTTAACAGTCCTCTTTTATATCCAGAAGCGGTACTATCCTAACCTCGATTGACATCAGTATTTCACCGAGCGCTATGCACTCGTTATACAAGCGAGGGGGGAAATGGTGAATCGTCCCCTGATGAATAGTACTAGCAAAAAAAGTGCTTTCTTTAGTATGACCTTCATTCAGTTGGTTCGACCACTCGACCTGTGATGAGGGACCCACCCGGTTCCCCGGCAATAGTGACACCTTTTATGGATGCCCGGTGGAGCAGGGTCCTTTCCGGTTCCTTCACAGGCTTCACATCTCTCTGTTTTTATCATAACCGTTTCTCCTCCCGATTCACGGTTCGTCACAGGTGATCTCAGGACTCCTGCGAGCTACCTTCTTACAGGAATGAGGCCTCATTCCACCTTTTCATGGTATTTACGTCCAGCTTTATCTCTTTTCTAGTAGGTGACAAAAACTGCTCCAAAAGATCCACTCGATATATCGCTGAAAAAAAGGATTTGTTCATGGGATTCGGACGAACGTGACAGGTTACTGCAGATGATGGGGTACGTAATGTTTAAAAAAAGACATCAATAGTTAATATTATACAATAATGTATATATGTATACAAATTAAATACTCTTCATGCCGACACGATTTGCTACCAGCGGAGGGCAGATGCCGCTGGACTGGTAACCAACCCGGGATTGGAGGAGCCTCCTCTGAACCTGGGTTTCCGTGAGTACATCGATGCCGTAGAACATCAGGCGAAACCATTGGTTATTCCACTCTGTGCTGAACTACCGTTACCTCCGCTTTCACCCCCAGCCCTATTCTCGCACCTTTCCAAGGGAACCGGGTTTCTGCTTGAATCGATGGAGGGCAGTGAAAAAATTGCCCGATATTCCTATATCGGTCCTGATCCCGACCTCATCGTATCAATAGGAAGAACTGTCCACCTCGAAGGAAGAGAGCCTTTCACATCGATTGCCATGAATCCAGAGGGAAAACATGCGATCGAACAAGTCAGGTCGATTTTGCAGCGATTCAATTACGTCAATATGCGGGCACCGCGATTTTTTGGCGGTATGGTTGGCTACTTCTCTTATGATCTGGTTCACTCATTATACGGTCGCATGCTGACGATAGGAAAACTGATCACTGACACTCCTCTGGCCCAGTTCATGCTCGCTAAGGATTGCATTGTCCTCGACCACGTTGCACAGAAGATGCTTATCTTCTGCAGCCCGCTGCTCCTGTACGATTCAGACCTCGAGGAAGAATATGAACGGAGCAGGGAGCGGATTGCTCGATTGGCCCATACCATCACCAACCTCGATGGATCTGGTGAAAAGGAGGCGGGACCCTCCTTGGAAGAGAGAACTATCCACCACGGTAGCGAGAACATGACGAAACAGGAGTTTTGTGAGGCAGTGGAGCGAGTAAAGGAGCACATCAACGCAGGTGACATCTTCCAGGCAGTGATCTCCCGTCGGATTGATCTGGATCTCGATATCGATCCTTTCGCAGTGTACCGTATGCTGCGCAAAATAAATCCGAGTCCGTACATGTATTACCTCGGCTTCGGGAATCTGAACGTCATCGGAGCAAGCCCGGAAATGCTCGTCAGGGTGGAGCAGCGGAAGGTTACCACCGTCCCCATTGCCGGAACCAGGCCCCGGGGAAGAACACCTGACGAAGATACCCAGCTCGCCAAGGCGCTTCTTGCGGATGAAAAGGAGCGGGCGGAGCACACGATGCTCGTTGATTTGGCGAGGAATGATGTTGGACGGGTCTCGAAATTCGGTTCGGTCCATGTCAGGGACTTCATGGCCATCGAACAGTTCTCTCACGTGCAGCATATTGTCTCTACCGTCACTGGAACCTTGCGGGATGACCTGGATGGCTATGACGCATTCACCTCCTGTTTTCCCGCTGGGACTGTCTCTGGTGCGCCAAAAGTGCGGGCTATGCAGATCATCGATGGGCTGGAGCCTGAGAGGCGGGGACTGTACGCAGGAGCGGTGGGGTATATTGGGTTTGATCGGAACCTGGAATTCGCTATCGCCATTCGCACCATCATTGCGCGGAAAGGTAAGGCATCAATCCAGGTCGGGGCCGGTATCGTTGCGGATTCCATCCCCGAAAATGAGTTTCTGGAGACGGAAAACAAAGCACGAGCGATGGTACAGGCACTTGAAATGGCGGGGGGTAGCCGATGAAGGTCCTGATCATTGACTGCTACGACAGTTTTACATTTAATCTCTACCAGCAGGTGGGAAACCATGGGGATGAGCCGTTGGTGGTGACCTGTGACACGCCTCTCTCTGAGGTAAAGAAGATCCCCTGTGACCGGATCATCCTCTCTCCAGGTCCCGGGCGCCCTGAGGACTCAGGCGTATGCCTCGATGTACTCACCACCATGAGCAGGGGTATTCCCACGCTCGGTGTCTGCCTTGGTCACCAGGCAATCTGCCTGGCGTTTGGTGGGAACGTGGTTCGTGCGGGACGTGTGGTGCATGGCAAGGTCTCACCGATTCAGCATGATGGCACTGGCATTTTCACGGGAGTCGGAAATCCGTTTCTCGCCACACGATACCATTCACTTATCGCTGATCCCGATACCATACCAGCTACACTCGCTATTACCGCCCGAAGCGTCGATGACGGGTATATTATGGGAGTTCGCCATCGTCAGTATCCGATATATGGGATTCAATTTCATCCTGAAAGTATCCTCACCCCGGAGGGGGATCATATCATTGGTAATTTTCTTACAGGGGTATTGCCATGATCCAGAGAGCACTGGG
>JAJRCM010000125.1 GCA_028678965.1 Methanomicrobiales archaeon
CGTTCGCCTTCCATTATCTCAATTTCATAATATGAGTACTGGTCAGTTTCCCCTACTTTCCCTGCAATGGCTGTTAGAAATCCCTGTGCGGGAGAGAGGTATTGGATGTTGGCAGTGAGGGCCACCTGGTGAACTCCCTCGGCATTTGCGGCGATCGCAAAAGCATGATCAGCAAGAGAAAACAGTGCTGCACCGTGGACAAATCCAAATGGATTCCGCTTTCCATCAGCATCCATCATCACCCTCGCTCCCCCTTTCCACACATCGATAATTTTCATCCCCAGGAGCCGGGCATATTCGCAGCTATCAAAGATTGTGGTATCCTGCTCATTTCGATCCAGAGTTTCACGAACATTCCGGCGCTGGTGAGGCATATGCGCTCATTTATTTATATTCGCGGTGAGAATAGGAATACTTCTCGGTAGTACCTCCATGGGCAACAATATACAGCCACTCATACAGTGAACGTATGGTCCCGAACTGCCGGTATCGTCGCATGGAGAATCCGATGCGCATCCTCCGGTTGCGGGTAACCCGGCCGTAGAGTCTCATCCTCAGCGCAATTTCAAGGTCATCTCCGGCATCGAGACAGCGGTACATACCAGCGTTTATGAAAGCCTCTTTTTGAAATGCGGTGTTGCAGCCAAGGGTATAATAAAGTATCCCGGTGTAGAAGCCAATCGCGGAAAGCCCGTTGATCACCCCCAGAGAGAAGCGGTAACTCAGTTCATCTTCAATAGGGTATACCGGACCATACATCTGAGCAACATCCGTTTCCTCAAATCCCTGTTTGATGATCGTGAGCCAGTCGGGTGGGCATATACAATCAGCATCGGTGGTTGCAATGATTGATCCGTGTGCTATCCGGACCCCGTCATTCCGCGCCCCCCCGACCTTCCGGCTTGTCTGCAGGATAACATGATCGGCATACGCGGTTGCCAGGTCTCTCGTCGTATCCTGGGAATTTCCATCAACCACAATGATCTCATACTCTTCACGGGGCAGAGTCTGGGTAGTCAGCGACTGGAGACATCGGGTAATTGACTGCTCTTCGTTATACGTGGGGATAATAACCGAGATCATGACCGAAGTAACTCCCGATAAAGGTCAAGATGTCTATGGGCACTACGAGCACTGTCGTAGGTTCCGCTCAGCTCTCGAGCCCTGGATGCTGCCTCCCGTAATCGATCATCCGCTGAGACCATACGTGCAGCTTCATCGGTGGTTCTGAAATATAATCCTTCATCCCCAAACATCTCTCGGAATTCGGGAATATCGCGAACGACGCAGGGCAGACCACTCGCCAGCGCTTCGAGAAGGACGATGGACATACCTTCCGCATGAGATGGCATAAAGAAGAGATCAGCACCGCAATACGCTTCAGTGATATCAGGAACAAATCCGGTGAACAGAGTGTTCGATCCACAACGTCCCTTCATCCGCTGGATGTGGAAATACTGCTTGGAGAAGATGCCATAGGGAAACCCCCCTACCCACACCCAGGTGAGTTCCGGGCAGGATCGGGCAAGACGCATGAAATCGAATATCCCTTTCCTCGGTGTCTGCTGGGCGACAGTAAGAACTACCTTCGCCTCCTTGGAGATATGGTAGTATTCCCTGAAACGGTGTCGTTTTTCATAGTCGGGATAAAATTTTACCCGGTCAATACCGTTGGGAATGAGCGTCACCGGAACAGAGGGGGCCATATCCTTCACCTCACCACGGGAACGCTCTGATATCGCGATGATGTGATCAAACCCCTGGTAGATGCGGGGGTAGAAGAGATTAATTACTCCGCTGAAGGCGAGGTTCTCCCGGTTCAATCGGGGGGTGGAATGAGCGGTGATCACATTCACCCCCCTGCTGCGGTGGCGGTAGATCAAGGCTTGTGGCCCAAACGTATGGAAATGAACAATATCAACATCCGTATCTGGTGAATTCCAGGAAAGGCTTAGATCAGTATGATTGTGGAGGGCATCGTACAGCATGCGGGCAGCAGTGGCACATCCTACGTACTTGAAGAAGAACATATCCTCAACAATAAAATTGACCTTCATGAATGCTCCCGCACGTAGTCTATGACGCTCCTGATACATCCATCCATATTCAGGTATTCAAACTGGGAGAACCGCCCTACCAGTCCGATATCCCGAGAAGCACAGAACTCCTTTATCACCGCGATATTGCGCAGGTAATCAAGATCATAGATTACATACGCGAATTTTTGCTGTTCAATCGCAGAGTACACAACGTCCTTCGGATCGGATATGACATTCATCTTCAGAAGAGAGGATATGGTGTGATCGAGCACCTCAGACTCAGTCATCCGGGCAACTTCATCTCCCTGCCGATAAGTGATCTCTACAAGGATGGAAGAATGTCCCGGTGGTGTTACCCTGGTGCTATAGTTCGAAGGGAAGGAGAGGCGATTGAAGAGCCCAGCGGCAAGATCCGGAATATATACCCATGAAAAGTCAGGGACTGAGCCTTTGACACCCAGAAAGACACAGTACAGGGAGTTATATCGCAAGTCCTCGCACGCCTTACGTACAGAAAGGGGAACATCTTCTAGGCAGGGAAGAAGATGCTGGAGTGGAATGGTTGAGATGCACTGATCGGCCTGGATCTCCTCATTGCGATTAGAGATAACAAATGTTTCGCCGTTCCGTCGGATTGAGCTGACGTCAAATTCAGTCCGGATATGTTCTTCAATCGGAACGGCAATTGCCCGTACGAGTGCTTCTATCCCCCCGTTCACAGGGTACACAAACAGCGACTGGTGGGTGTACCCCTCTGTCTCGATCCCGATAGCTGAACGGATTATATCTTCAACTGGAGGCCGGGGAATCCGACCATCCACCCAGTGACAGGACATCTTATCACTTGGATATTTCCAGATCTTTTCATTATAGGGAACAAGATAGAGTTCAGCAATCCCTTTCCCGAAGGTGTAATACATCCACTCACGGAAATTAGCCGGTGGCGGGACGATACCCTTTTCCACCGCAATCAGCATCCGGATGAACTCGTTGATGCAGGTAAAACACTCTTCCCGATCCAGCTGGTACAGCCCATTCTCGAAGGGATACTTGATATATCGACCATGATGGTGGATCTTGGTATTCCGAGAACGGCTTTCCTTGTTATTGCCGAGAATTTGGTGCATGAACTTGAGCACCTCAGTATCGCGGCTGAAGATAATGTGGGAACCCCCGATATCGAAGGTGAAGCCCTGTTCAGTACGTGAACGACAGAGCCCTCCATAGCGTGGTTCACGTTCCAGTACCACAACCTCCTGTCCACGTTCTTTGAGGAGACGCGCAAGGGTGA
>JAJRCM010000126.1 GCA_028678965.1 Methanomicrobiales archaeon
AACAGTAAGGTAGTCTCATAAACTGGCTCCGGTACTGCTTTCACTTTTGTCTTAACCTTTGCGGTTGGCTTGGCGGTGGTCCGGGGGACTTTGGTGGGGATGGTGGGAAGCGGGGGGATAACCGCAGCCGGCCGGAGGGAAACGAGTCCGAACGTGGAGAACCCGTCAGGCGACCGGGCGGCAAAAACGGTATTCCCGGTTGTATCAAGCCCTACTACCCGCGTCTCCAGTATCTGGGCAACCCCGTCATCGGTCACCCGCATGATGCGGATCGAATTCCTGCCGCCGGCTTTGTTGATCCACTGGGGCGAGACGCTCATGGTGAGATTGACGGGATTGAGCGGGCTGATATTGAGGGTACGCACGTTCATCGTATACCCGAAGCTGGCAATCTCTAATCCCTGGCGATAGGCACCGTTCTGGAAATGGGTCAGCATCTCACCAGTTGGTGGTTCATCAAGGGTCACCTTGATACCGGAGGGACAGGGAGGAGCTTCAGTATAGATGCTCTCGAAAGTGACGAAGAACTTACCGCTGACATTTTCAAGTTCTCCCTCGATAGGTTCCGTCTTGAAAATTGCCCGTTTTACGGTCCCCGTCACGTTATTCTGCTGGGCAACAAGGATCTCTTCAGTCTCCACCGTGATCACGAGATCCCCGTTCTGGGTGACAATCTTGTAGTTGTAGATGGCAACAGCGTCACCGGCTGAAGGAAGATTGATGGTGATCAGCTGCCGCCCGCTCTCGGTGGTATTCGTCCAGGTACCACGGATGCAGCAGGAATACCATGCGGCAGGAAGCCCACCGCCATCAGCGCCAAAAGAACCACCGGCCGGGGGACCAGCGCCACCGCCACCACCGCCACCTCCACCGCCTCCTCCCGAAGGCTGCCTGATGGTGATGGTCTCAGATGCTATCGATTGATCGTCAACCCGGATCGTGATAAGAATCGTTCCTGATGACGCCCCGGTGACATCAAAAAGCATGGAGGTGGGATCGGAGGAATCTCCCTGTTTGGTTCCCGTTGCGGTGAGCGAGAGGGATACCCGATTGGCGGTATTGTTAACTACCCCGTAGACTTTGATAAACTCATACAGACCGTCGGTAATATTCTGGTCAAAGCTGACCATTACAATGCCGTCGCCATCGTCATCATCAACCTGTGCACTCTTTTCCATCCCGTCTTTTTTGACGTAAATGGCAATCGATGCGATATTTTCCCCCGTTGCGGTGAGCGAGCCATCCATCAATGAAAAGGGCATGGTGAAGTTGGTCAGGTTGTACCACGATTGGCCGGAGGTCGCGAGGTCGTCAGAAGTAATGGTGAGATCTACGACATTCCCATTTTCCAGCTCATTAAAGTCAATAGAGATGGTGCCGGTTGGAGTAAACTGGAGAGGTGAAATGGAGACGGTAGCCCCCCAGCCCGGAGTTATGCATACAATAACGCAAAGGAGGAAAACGAAGAAAAATGGCTGCCATCGGTGTACCTGTCCCATGTCCAACTTCCCGCTACTTCTGCTGGTTTGTTTTCTTTTCCCGAAATAAAAAATCTCGCATTTTAATATACTCAGTATATTAATCCATTCATAAAACAACCGGTGAATTGTGAGCCCCCAATGATAGGAATTGGGTCTAGTGATGGGATAGAATGACCAGCAAGGTGCACCTGCAGGGAGTGCTGGTTATCATCCCCCTTGTATGGCTGGTGGGAACCGCAGTTGCCGCCGGGATTACTGCCTGGCCGACTGAACTCTCCACCGGAGAGATGGTCACGATCGACATCACCGATCTCGAGAATGGATCAACGTTCTCACTCCTGGTTGAAGCGGTTCTGACTCCTCCGAGTACCACGTTCCAGTTCAGAGCCTCATCATTCCAGATGCCTCTCGGGCTGGACGGTGGCGTGATCGACGGATATGCCGAAAATGTCGTCTGGGCAAGGGTGGCAGCAAAGAAAGGTAGTACCACCGTCTCAGTACGGGAGGAGCGGCCAGATGGCATCTTCCAAGTCTCTCAGGACTTTTCTATCTCACCTGGCACCTTTGAGTATCTGCTTATTGAGGGAGAACGGCGCGAGGTGAGTGCTCCTGTTCTCTCCCGGCTCCAGCTCACCGGCACCAAACAGGGACCGGCCACCTCCCGTATCACGTTTATCGTTGATGGGATCAAGTCGGGAACGTTTACGGTTCGAGCGTACGTCAATGGCACAGACGTAATGAACCAGGTGATCCGGGTCGTGCCTCGGAGCACCGATGAGGGGCAAGGCGGCGGGGGGGTGATCCTCCCAGAACCTCCTCTCACCAGTCTCACTCCCACCATCTTGAGCACCCCGCTCCCCGGACGAGTCACCCCTCACACCTTCACGTCGGTCGATGGGATCGTTACCGTCACGGCATCTATCGAGTATCTCGTGATACTCCGGATCGCCAACCAGACGGCTCCCACGGGATGGCTACTCGCGATGCCTCCCTATCAGCTGGTGCCGGAAACAGCGACCTTCACCGCTCCAGCGGTCATCACCTTCAATCTTTCCAGCCTCTCCATAGAAACACCTCTTTTTATCTCCCTGCAAGAACGGGGGGATTGGAGGATGCTTCCGAGCCGGATCGAAGGGGGACAGATCTCTGCCGACATCAGCAGGGGTGGGGTCTATGGGGTGATGACCCTAGCGAGTACTATCTCGGAAGAGCCGATCATGACGAGAGTCGGGGAAGACGACCTGATACGTCCCCCTGCCTCCCCGCTAGTTGCATTCCCTGTCCTCGTGACAACTGGGGCCCTTGTCCTGTTCATCGCCCTTCGGTTTCGCCAGCGAGGCAAGAGGATTTGATGGTCCCAGATACGACATTCACCCGACTTATGGAAGAACCTGACCCTGTCTCACTCTTCTAGGACTTGATCTGGATCCTTATCTGGCTGGGAGTGACCGTGGTATGTATTTTTGTCCCCCTCGTGAACGGCACCCCCCTGCGGGTGGTCTTCGCCCTGCCAACCATCCTCTTCATCCCTGGCTACGTGCTGATCGCTGCCCTCTTTCCCGGTACTGATGATATCGACCTGCTCGAGCGTATCGCGCTCTCCTTCGGGCTCTCCATCGCCATCGTACCGCTCATCGGGCTTGCCCTCAACTACACCCCCTGGGGGATCCGGCTCGAGCCGGTCGTAACAGCGCTTGTCCTCTTCACGGTCCTGCTCACCGTGACTGCTGTGGTAAGAAGGGTATCACTGCCGCAGGAACAGCGATTCCGGTTCCCCGTGGGCCCGATAGTGCGGGAAGCACGGGGTGCCTTGATACCGGAGGGAAGTTCACGGCTGGACCGGGCACTGAGCATCGTCCTCATCCTCGCCATCATCGCTGCTGTCGGTGCGACCATCTATGTCATCGTAGTCCCCAAGGAAGGAGAGAAGTTCACCGAGTTCTACATCCTGGGCGAGAAGGGGAAGGCGGCAGACTACCCCCGCACCTTGGTGGTGGGGAACGAGTACGGGGTGATCATTGGCGTGGGGAACCATGAGTACCGGAACGTCACCTACACGGTGGAGTGCCATGCCATGAACATGACCTTCGATCCGCTCACCAATACCAGCACTGTCCATGCGATGGAACGTCTGGATAGGTTCACGCTCACGCTGCCCCACAACAGCACCGTTGAGCGGCGCTGGAATTTCACCGCTCCAGGCAACGGGTTCAACCGGATCCAGTTCCTGCTCTTCAATGAAACCGTGCCCAGTGATGAGGTGGAAGGAGAGGCCCGTATCGCAGCGAGTTACCGCGACCTCCACCTCTGGGTGGAGATACGGTCACGATAGGGCACATCCGAACAGGAGTTGCAGATCCGGCCCTTCGATGGTAACTCGCTCCAGCGTCACGGTTTTTCCTGTCCCCTGGGCGAGGAGGCAGGCAATGAGGCTGCAGACCGGGCAGGGGTAGGTGGTGCAGCACGTTGGAGAACGAGCCTGTACCACCTTGCACCCCTCTACCAGGCGATAGCTCGCAATCGTGACGATGATACTCTCCCCCGACCGGGTCACGGTGATACGGTCACCCAGTTCCAGGACTGACAAAAGCACCTCCCTGATCGCAGCAAGAAGCCCGGGTTCATCAGGGGGAATGACAAGGGAATGATCCCGCGCCAGCATATCGAGAAGCGGAGTACCGGACGGGGTGAGGGCAACCCCGCAGCTCCCCTCACCCTCGATGACGATCACCGAATTCTTCTCCAGTTGAGGCGGGCGATAGTCACCCACCGGAATGAAGTGTGTGAGAGGGCGGGATTTGGTGGGAGGGAGCACATATCCGGATCCATGGACCCCCAGGTCTGCACAGATCGTGCATATCTCGATCTGCCCTTGTGCCGGGAGGAGCGCCGCAAGGTGCCGGTCCACCGGGTCGCTCTTGGTAAAGGTGAGAATAAAGAGCCCGGACACAAAGCAGGCCGTGCCGCTGAGGATGAGGGTCGCTGAGGTGATATCTCCCCGGTTGGTCAGAAGGGCGGTGAGGAGCAGGAGGACCGCACCGAGGATGAGTGCCCCACCTGTCCGCTCGTAATCGGCAACGGCAGGTCCGGTCATGGTGCACCCCGAATGCTGTGTGCCTTGAGCCGGAGGATACCGAGAAAGGCACAGGCTCCACATCCCATCGCAAGGGTAAAAGGTATCAGTATGCCCAGGAGGGGACTGACCAAGGGGAGGAGGATCGTGGAGGGAAGCGCGAGGAGGGTGGTGGCGATGAAGGCGCCCCACCCAAGGCTCCCACTCAGCGCTCCTGAACCGGCGAGGAATAGCCCCAGCAGGACAAGGTGGGCAACGAGGATCAGGAGGAGGTCAGGGCCACTGAGCAGGCAGAGTGGTTCACCGGCAAAGAGGAGAGAGGCAGGAGGGAGTAAATCCCGTAAAGCAGCGATAACCACGGCAAGGAAGAGGAGGAGAACCACGAATCCCATGAAGATGAGTCCTCGTGATGCAGCGCCACCGATCCCCATGATGGCCAGGACCGGGATGAGGATCAGGAAGCGGGGGTCTCTGCTCATGCCACCACCTCGAGAGTATCGACCCACGAGGAGATGCCGGCGGAGGGAACGATACCTCTGGGATGGCGGAGATGAACCCGCATCCGCAGGGAGCGGGCGATGGTGGCCAGCAGGTGCAGGTGACTCAGGTCACCAGAGACCATGCTGAAGATCACCACCTCCCGCTCACCGCTCCTGCGAAAGGCAGCAAGAACCTGGCGCTCGAGGAGGGGCTGTGGGTGTGCTGCGATGGAACTGGTGAAGATACTCCCGACCCGTGACAGGAACACCTGTTCATCGCCGCTCCGGGCCGCTCCTGACCGGACGGTTCGCTGCTGGAACGAACGAAGGGAGGGAAGATCCTGGAAGCGATAGAGAGAGAGGTACCCTTCTCCAGGCACCAGCTGGTGCTGCAGACGGTACCATGCCCGGGCATCGCGGAGAGGAGAGAGCGCATATATCACCCTCCCCCCAGAGATGACGAGGACATCGGTGCGATGGTAGTCCCTGAGAGCGAGCTCTATCTCGGCAGTAAGACCTGCGATGAGTCGTTCGTAGCCCGGGGTATGGGAGGGATCGAGAGAGGCCGGGAGGTCAAGGATGAGAAAGGGAATGCCACCGGCCCGTCCGGTGTATTCTCGGAGCATCAGTTTCCCGTGTTTTGCCGAGAGTTTCCAGTCGATAGCCCGAACATCATCCCCCGTGCGGAAGACACGGTAGGCGCGGATACCCTGGCCCTGGATCGCCCGGAGACGATCGAGCTCCTGGCTCCCGAAAAGAGAGGAGGGTTTTTCCGTGGCAAAAGCAGGGGCCGGCTGGACCATAAGGACGGGCTTCGTGATCTGGCCACTCCCCATGAACAGCTGTTCGCGGTAGAACGGACTGGTCAGCGTGAGGGTGATCCCCAGAAACGAGAGCTCCCCGCGGGCAAGCGCCCGCATGGTGTAGTGCAGGGTGGCATTCACCTCCCCGGGACCGGTGACTGAGCTCTCGATCGCTCCCTCCACCACCGTGCAACCAGCTGGTGGTTCATCGCGAATCAGGAGATGGTATCCCGCGGGAATGCTGGCCTGAAAAACGGTGGTGACCCCGATGTCGCTCCCCCGCCGCAGGATCCGGTGACTGACGGTACGTTCCACCTGAACAGCGTGTACGCAGTGAGTGAGGGTAAAGGTCATGCCGAGGGCCTGGACACCGGCCGCGAGGACCATGACCAGACCGCCAATGATGAAGGCATCCTCACCGCTCACCAGCCCGCCTCCGAGGAGGATGGTACCACCAAGAAGGAGCGCTTTCGTGCCCCCACGGATCTCCATGGGTTACGTCACCTCGACAGAGGAGATGATTTCCTCTGTCACCTCACGTTTCGTTCTCCCTCAAATCTCTGCCTCGCGGGTGAGGA
>JAJRCM010000127.1 GCA_028678965.1 Methanomicrobiales archaeon
AACCTGGGCCTCATGTTCCCTATGGTGAGTCATCCCGATGAGTTCAGCCGGGCAAAAACCCTCATTGCACAGTGGGGGGTTGATGCGGATGCGGTTACCCTTGGGATCATGATCGAGATCCCCAGCAGTGCGATTCTGGTGGAGGAGTTTATCCGTCGCGGTATCAAATTCGCTTCGTTCGGTACAAACGATCTCGTCCAGTACACCTTGGCCATCGATCGGAACAACCAGCTGGTGGCCGATATGTACCTGCCGAAGCACCCCGCGGTGCTTAAGCTGATTGACGATGCTATCACGGTGTGCCGGGCTCACGGGGTGGAGTGCTCCATTTGCGGGCAGGCAGGTTCCGATCCGTCGATGGTGGAATGGCTCGTGGAGCACGGTATCTCCAGTGTCTCGGCAAACATCGACGCCGTTCCCAAGATTCGGGAGACCGTCGCCCGCACAGAGCAGCGCATCATCCTCGAGATGGCGAGACGAAAGAATGCGTGAGACCGGTTGCACCGAAGAGGATCTCCTCTCTTTTCTCGCTGATACCCAGGCGAAAGATACCCCCTATGACCGTATCCTGAGTTCAATGTGCACCCGCCCCCATCCACTGGCGGTGCGGGTGCATACTATGTTTATGGATACAAACCTGGGCGACCCCGGGCTCTTCCAAGGGACCGCCTCACTTGAACAGCGGCTGGTGAAAGTGCTTGGAATGCTCCTTCACTGCAGAGAAGCGGGAGGGTACGCCACCTCCGGGGGTACAGAGTCCAACATCCAGGCTCTGCGCATCGCACGGAAGCTCAGAAAGGTCACTAACCCGAATATCATCATCCCCGCATCTGCCCACTTCTCCTTCGAGAAGGCCTGCGATATGCTCTGCCTGGAGGCACGGGACATCCCGCTTGATGACCACTATCGGGCGGATATCGATCGGGTGGAGAGGCTGATTGACCAACAGACTATCTGTATGGTGGGGATTGCCGGTAGCACCGAGTACGGGGTGGTCGATCCCCTTGAAGAGATGGCCGCCATCGCCGATTCACACGGTATTTTCTTCCACGTTGATGCCGCATTCGGCGGCCTGGTGCTGCCCTTCATCGATGGCGCACCTCCCTTCGACTTTGCTATTGAAGGGGTCAGCAGCATCTCCGTTGATCCCCACAAGATGGGGATGAGCACCATTCCCGTAGGCTGCTTCCTGGTCCGCGACCCGGCGGCGCTTGGGCTCCTGAACATTCCCACGCCCTATCTCACTGTCAAGCAGGGGTACACACTCTCCGGCACCCGCTCCGGTGGGGCGGTAGCGGGAGCTCTTGCGGTCCTCGAGTACTTTGGCAGGGAGGGGATGAAAGCGTTGGTCAGCGGCTGCATGCGGAATACCCGGCGATTGATCGACGGGATGGAAACCTTTGGGTATCCTGTCGTGGTGCAGCCTCAGGTAAACGTGGCCACCTTCCGGTGCCCCGCCGCACCAGCGGGGTGGCACGTCTCATGGACTCGTCACGGGCATATGCGGATTGTGTGCATGCCCCACGTCCATCGCGATACCATCGAGGCATTTCTGAAAGATATTGGTGATATATGTGCTTGAAAAGTTGATCGCATCTCTTGAACAGTGCCCCATTGTGAAGCGGGGTGAGTATAACTACTTCATCCACCCTATCACCGATGGGGTTCCCCAGGTCGACGGTGCACTTCTCCGAGACGTGGGCAGTGCTATGATCCGGGCGCTCGCCCTCGATAAGGTGGACCTTATCGTGGTCGCTGAGGCGATGGGGATCCATATCGGGACTACCCTCACCCTGATGACCGATATCCCCTTCACCATCGTGCGGAAACGGTGGTATGGGCTCCCAGGGGAAATTGCGGTACACCAGACCACCGGGTACTCCAAGGGAGAGCTGTACCTCAACGGAGTAGAGCCTGGTGACCGGGTAGTGATAGTGGACGATGTGATCAGCACCGGTGGGACGATGAAGGCGTTGATCGGGGCACTGGGAGTAGCAGGAGCGGAGGTCGCCGATATCTGTGTGGCAATCCAGCGGGGGAACCCCGAGATCGGGCAGCCCTACAAAGCCCTGGTCCGAATTGAGGTATCTGAATCGCGGGTGCGTGTGATTGATACCTACTTCTGATCTCATTGTCCGGCTCCGTGAGCGGAGAGCCCGCTGTGTGGGGCTCCAGTTCCCCGCTGGCCTCAAACGGGAGGCGTACGGGGTAGCGATGGCCCTGCGTGAGGCGGGGTTTGAACCGGTGATCAGCGGGGATCCGTGCTATGGCGCCTGTGACCTTGCCGAAGGACTCTCCCCGCATGTCGATATGCTGGTCCATTTCGGGCACACCCCGGTGGGGGAGAGGGACCGGGTCCTCTACGAGATTGTACCTCGGGATTTTGATATGGGGGCTCTCAGCAATGCACTCTCCCTCCTCGAACAGAAGCGTATCGGGCTGGTCACCACTGTTCAGCATGCGCATCTCATCGATGCCATGGCCGCTTATCTTCGGGCGAGGGGGATCGAGGTCATCATTGTCCCCGGGACTTCTCGGGCACCAATGCGGGGACAGGTGCTGGGCTGTAACTTTCACGCGGCACGTACGACCGGGGCAGCAGAGATACTTTTCGTGGGCACGGGACTCTTCCACCCTCTTGGTATTCAGCTGGCTACCAAAGCACGGGTGGTCGCTGTAGATCCCTACACTATGGAAGCCCAGGTGGTAGATGGGTCGCGGCTGCTCCGGAAACGGTTCGCCCTGATCGAGCGGGCACGGGAAGCCACGAGCGTGGGTATCATCATCTCGCTTAAGAGCGGTCAGCAGCGCTGGGAGCTCGCAAGGAGACTGGTGACTCTCGATCCGAGGGCAGTACTGGTCACCATGCGCGAAATCACTCCCGATGAGCTCCTGAACCTGGGGATGGGCTGTTACGTGAACACTGCCTGTCCACGCCTGGCCTATGACGACCAGTCACGGTTTAAGGCGCCGGTTCTCACCCCCACTGAGTTCGAGATCCTCTGCGGTGTTCGATCCTGGGACCAGTACCAGATTGACGAGATCTGCTGATATGAAACTCCGAACCCTGGAGCGGGAACTGGAGCGGCTGGAGACGATAGAATACCCCGATCTCCACCTGGAACAGTACCGCACCCCTCCCCTGGTGGCCGCCCGCCTCCTCTTTCACGCTGCAATGAGGGGAGATATTACGGGTAAATCTGTCTGGGATCTGGGGTGCGGGGCCGGTATCCTTGCCTGCGGGGCAGCCTTGCTGGGAGCGGAAACGGTGACTGGGGTAGATATTGATACCCATTCCATTGAGGTGGCACGGGGAAATGCCACCCGGGTAGGGCGGGAGCTGGTATTCTACGTTGCGGATATCACCGATGATGCGGCGTTTGCGGGTGCCTTCGCTGATACGGTGGTGATGAATCCCCCGTTCGGTGTCCAGCAGCGCTACGCTGACCGGCCATTTATCGACCGGGCACTCGCACTCGGAAAGAATGTGTACGGGGTTTTCAATGCTGGTTCGCGTGATTTTGTCACCTCCTACACTGCGGGGAGGGCAACCGTGGAAGAAGCGATCCGCTGTCGGTTCCCGATGAGGCGGACTTTCGCCTTTCATACAAAGGAGTGGAAGGAGATCGAGGTGGAGATACTGTGCTTGAAACGTCTTCCCTGACGCCTGCAGTACACCGGAGAGTCTGGGGGCTCTCCTTTGCCCACTTCATCACCGACCTCTATTCACCGGTCCTTCCCGCGGTGATACCTCTTCTTATCCTCTCCAGCGGGTACTCCTACCTCCTCGCCGGTCTGCTGGTGACGGTGTATAACCTCACCTCCTCCATGACCCAGCCGGTCATCGGTTGGGCTTTCGACCGGAGTGGCCGGGTCATATCAGTGAGTGCCAGTCTCATGATC
>JAJRCM010000128.1 GCA_028678965.1 Methanomicrobiales archaeon
CACCCCCACCTTATCCCCACAGTTTCCTACTCCGGTGGAAAGGATAGTCTAGCAACCCTGCTGATCGTCATGAAAGCTATCGGAAAAATTCCTGTCATCTTCGCCGATAGCGGTTTTGAATTCCCGGAGACCTACGAAAATATCCGTCAGGTTCAGGACCGCTACGGGGTGGAGGTAGTGACTGCGGACAATGGTGGTACTTTCTGGAAGGTGTTCCAAGAACAGGGTCCCCCCGCCATGAATGCGAGGTGGTGCTGTTCGGTCTGCAAGCTCCATCCGGTGAATGAGACTATCCGGGAAGTATGGGGAGAATGTCTCTCCTTTATCGGTCAACGGCGGTACGAATCCTTCCGCAGGATGACCTCCGCAAAGATATGGAGAAATCCAAAAGTACCCTGCCAGCTCGCCTCAGCTCCAATTCAACAATGGACTGCTCTCCATGTCTGGCTCTATCTCCTTCGGGAAGAAGCACCGTATAACCTGCTCTATGAAAAGGGGTTTGATCGTGTGGGGTGCTATATCTGTCCATCCAGCGATCTTGCAACCATGAAGATGATTGAAGAGATGAGTCCAGATCTGTGGTCGACCTGGGTGAACCGATTGCGGGAATGGGGCCGGAACAACGGCCATTCCGAAACGTGGGTGGCCAGTGGCGGGTGGCGAAGACGGGGAGGAAGTGGATGAAGAACGTCGCCATCATTGATTATGGTGTGGGAAACCTGCGGAGCGTGCAGCGGGGGATTGAGCGAGCAGGAGCCACTCCCATCATAACTGCAGACCCTGAAGAGATTCAGTCATCCGCGGGGATCATACTTCCCGGGGTGGGTGCTTTTAGGGAGGGGATGGAGATGCTGGGAACACTCCAGCCGGTGGTCTGTGACGTGGCGGGAGATACACCTCTTCTCGGTATCTGCCTCGGCATGCAGATGTTGATGGAATGGAGTGAGGAACGCGGTGTGCATCGGGGCCTTGAGCTGATACCAGGAATCGTGACGCGATTCCCTCACTGTCCCCCCATGAAAGTCCCTCACATGGGATGGAACACGATACGGAAAGAGTCGGATGACCCGTTGCTGGAGGGATTATCCAGGGAAGAATATGTCTACTTCGTGCACTCGTACTATGTTACAACACTCACTCAGTGCACCATCGCCACGACCGAGTATCTCAGGCCTTTTTCCTCGGCAATTCACAGGGACGGAATTTACGGCGTCCAGTTCCACCCGGAAAAGAGCGGAGCTGTGGGTCTGCAGTTGTTGAAAAATTTCATTGATCTTCTTTGACGTCGGTAAAAGTGACGGGCTTACGCCGTTGGTACCAGCGCCAGAGTTCATCCCCGATACCTATAAGAATAATGAGACTCCCTCCTGCCAGGAAAAACAGGAAGGGAAGAAGGTCATTGCCCCCACCCCCTCTGTCGTCCAAGGCGTTACTGGCACGCACCGCCTCCTCTCCTCCGGTTGTTTTCTCCAGATAGGTTGGTGGAGCACTCTGCAGGGCAGTGAGGGAGAAGAGCATGGTTATCACCACACCAGCTACCACAAATATCCCGAAGAGGGACGCATACTTCAGGAGCAGTGTACGGACATCTCCCGTTCTCGGGGTAACAATCAGGAGCTGGTTCCTTAAACCATACACCTTGATTTCCCGCCCCTTCCTGCTCCATCTTTTTTCCACAACCGAAATCATTCCCGCATCCACCAGATTCTCGAGATGATACTGGACGGTGGTGAGGGGAAGGTTAAGACGGCGAGCAAGCTCAGTGGAGGTAAGGGTACCTTCTTTCATCAGGGAGAGCACTTCTCCAGCGGTCTGGCTGGAAATGGCTCTCGCAATCTTCTGTGCCCGTTCATCGCCAGGTTCCACTATGATGACATCGTCAGCCATGCAGTCCGGCTCTGATTGCGGCACGCCCCTCCTCAAAAGCCTGACCCAGCAGGTCGACACGCTGGCCGGTTCCCTGGGCGAGCTGAGGGCTGCCGCCCCCTTTGCCTCCAAGAATCTCACATACTTTCCGCACAATCGCTGCAGCATTCACTGCTGTATTGCCAGACCCAACGACCACATGCACTTTCCCGTCTTTCGAGGCGAGAAGAGCAATGCCACCAGACCCCGAAATGCTATTCGCAATATTCACCAGCTGCTGGGGAGTTGCATCCAGACACTGGATAGTAACCCTCACATCGCCGATCATTTCAATATTCAGCCGAGCTATCTCCAGCTCTGCTACTTTCTTCTGGAGTCGCTCAATCTCTTTCCGCTGATCCTTCCACTCGGTAAAGAACCGCTGCACAGCAGCGGGGAGATTCTCAACCTGAACACTGACCACCTGGGCAGCGTCATTGAGGAGTCCCTCCATCCGCTGTAGGTAGTAAATTGCTGCAGAACCAGCCGCAAATTCTATGCGCTCGATCCCATCCTGAACATGCTCTAGACGGATGATCTTGATAGGGCCCACTTCCCCCGTACTCCGGCAATGGGTACCGGCGCAGGCTTCCACATCACGGTTTACCCTCACCACGCGAATTTCTTTTCCCGGGGGAACACCTCCCTGGTACAGCTCAAAACCATACTTCTGCTCTGCTCTGGTCCGCTCTTCCCACTTGATCGATACCAGCGAATCTTCCATCACCATCTGGTTAGCGAGGATCTCAATCCGCTGCACCTCGTCTGGTGTAATGTGTTTATAATGCCGGATGTCCAGCCGGGAGCTCTCGCTGCCTTTCTGGGCGCCTGCCTGGTGAATATGGCTTCCCAGTACGTCTTTTGCCGCCCTGAGGAGGATATGGGTGGCAGTGTGGTGCCGCATCAGGGATCGTCGCCTTTCTTCGTCAATCTTCGCTTTTACCCGCTCACCACGGTTAATTACAGCACCCTTTGTCTGGTGGAGAATAACGTCTCCCAGCTTGATAGTATGGTCCACTCGCACCATGCCAGTCCCGGTTATCAGAAGCCCGGTATCGGCGGGTTGTCCTCCACCTTCAGGATAAAAGAGAGTCCGGTCCAGGACCACTATCCCATCAAAATAATCTATCACTTCCGCCTCGAACTCCATATCATCAGGCTGGTCATAGTACAGCTTCTGGGTTGGGGGGAGTGAAGCCACCCGTTCCGCATACCGGGTATGGGGATTTTCTGCTTCTGTGACAGACCGTGAATGGAGACCCGCAATCATAGAATAAAAATCGTCCGGGAACTCCACACTCTCTCCCTCACGGGCTGCTACATCACGTACTATCTCCGGTGGAATACCGTGAGAATCATAGAGAGTTACCAATTCCTGCGCTGGGATGGGTATATTTTTTTGACGATAGGTTGTGGCCAACTTCTGGACAATCCTACCCCCCCGGTCAAGAGTCAGGGCGTATCGTTCTACCTCATTGTCCACAATTTCCCGCACGATATCAAGACCCTGCTCGAACGAAGCATCTCCAGAGAGCTGCAGCTGCATTTCGATGAGCTCGGCCAGATCACCATCAAGGTGGAGCTCATTCATCATCCGCAGGGTTCGCCGCAGTACCAGCCGAGCCAGATAGCCTTCACGGACATTGGATGGGACGATGCAATCCCCGAGCATGTACGCCAGACAGCGAGTGTGATCAGCAATAGCGTACAGTTTCTCAAACGGAGTTATGACTCGCTGCAGATCATCGAACGATACCCCGATGATACCGGCTACCTTCTCCCGCATCTGGAGGAGGTTCGTTCCATGAATATCCATCATCCCCGCGTACTTTGCATTCAGGGCAAGGATATTTCTAAATTCCCGGTCACTCAGCGAAGCATCAATCCCTGCTTTTTTGACAAGTGTGCTGACTATCTCCGGAAATACAGCGTCATATATCGTAGGTGATCCCTGGGAGGCCCAGACAAATCGCTCCAGCCCGTAACCGGTATCGACAATGCGGGTCGTCATGGGGTAGTACGGTTCACCATCCAAGAGCACTGGCGGGTCGGACGATCGCACCTTCCCCAGGTTCATGAAAACAAGGGTAGCAACTTCGAGGCCTCCGATCAGAACCTCAACACTGGGACCTGCATTTCCTCCTCCCACCCACGGATGCTCCTTATAACTGACCCGAGCAAGGTCTGCGCCAATGGAGGCAAGAAATTCATCACACAGAGCGACAGTCTCATTTTTCCAGTATATCTCATTCCCCAAAGAATTGAAAGCGTGATGAGCCATCATCTCAAAAAGAGTTAAGTGCCGACCGGAGCGCCCGACCGCATCAAGATCATTCAACCGGATGCATGGTTGGGAAATCGTGAGTGGATTTGCCGGTGGGGGAACCACCCCACTGGTGACGTAAGGTTGGAAATCTGCGATAGAAGCGATGGTGAGATAGATATCATCCCTCCATCGGGCGACAACGGGATACCGTTCGAGACGGGTGTGTCCGTGCCGTTCGAAAAAGGAGAGGAATGCCTCCCTCATCTCCTTGAGAGAATGGGGTCGAAATACCGGATTTCCGATGAAGGCATAAGGTTCACAGGGAGCGTCCCCACACGTAGCCCGATCAGGATCCCTTGTCCAATACGCTGCTCCGCACGACGGACAGCTCTTCCTGATAAGACCGTGGGTAGTAAAATATTCAAGCTGATATTCTTCCTCCATCATGAAAAATCACGCACGGTATTCATATTTCGTCAGCGAACGATAAAAACTGTGTGCCGGAGTCTTTTATGATCTGAGCGACGGATAATACCAGCTGTCATACCGCTCATAACGCCCGGTGATCCGTGCTGTCCTCACCGCAAGGATATGGGTGCATTCCCCACCGCGATAAAGAAAATCACCGCAGGTACAGAAGTGATCATCCACCACATATTCGTCCCGGTACCCAACCACCACAAAGAAATCACGATACTTCTTTACCCGGCCCTCATCGACAGCACCCAAGGCCTTTTTTCCCCGATCACCGAATCGTTCGATAAAGGAGACTCTGGTAGCGGTTGAAAGCGTCGTGTCTGCGGTGATCAGTTCCCAGATATCGATCATCTGCGATCTGAATACTCTGGCGATGTCTCGATAAATACCCATCCATGATCATGTGCAAGTCGGCGCATAGCTGGTGCCTCAAGATTATAGTGGGTGGATTCGATAAGTGGCATCGGAGTACGGAGAGCAACGTGGTGTTTCAGTTCCGCAGAGAGGAACGCGTCCGCACCCTGATGAGCTGCAAACGCGATCAGCACGGGATCAAACCCACTTCCTCCCACCACCGCTAACCGTGACCGGGGAGGAACCGAGCCAATGACTCGCAGAGGGGAGCCTATCTTTTTCTTGATTGTAGTGAGAGGATCTCGTATACTTCCAATGATCCCCATGGGCATCTCTTCACAATTGCTCATACCCAGAAGACTGGCAAGGGTCCGGTTAACCCCATTCGGTGCCCGGTCAAAGTTAGTGTGCATGACGAAGAGATTCATATTATTGGTAAACAGCGGTCGGAGGAGTCTCGCAGTATATCCCTGAAAGAGCGTGATCGGTTCGTAGAACGGGGTATGATGCACGATGAGCATGGTGCTGTCTAAGGTCCGAGCCCGTTCTATCGCTGCGGGGGTTGCATCCAGCGCACAGCACACATTCCGGACCTCATCTACCCCCTCCACTACTCGCCCAATACGGACGCGATCCTCCTCATCGGCGAGGTGAACGGGTGCCAGCTGCTCCATCTCGTCAAGGAAGGTAGCAATATGCATGCACAATCTTTTACGGGAATGGATAAAACGATGGCGCACTCCTTGTTTTGCTAGTACTGGAAAGGTGGTACCATCCATGCTTATAAGAAATCAGCGGAACCACCGGCCACTGTGGAGTTTTTCATCCTGGAGATAACCTATGGGTGATTTCCGTCACCTATGGTGGATAGGGCTCATCGTTGTGATCATTCTCATCGGGGCAGTATATACAACAGATATCCTCAATGGAGATGAAATTCCTGCCGATCTCGCTTCTGTCGAGGTAAGGAACTATCAGGGGACCGCCCTATCCTCGATTTACGATTTCCGTGAAAATTCCATACACGGTCCCCAGTTTGTCAATCTGTCTGAATACCGGCTCACCATCGGGGGAATGGTGGAATTACCGAGGACATACTCCTATGACGAGGTACTCACCCGCTTTCCCCACTACCGCAAAGCAGTTACTCTTTATTGTGTTGAAGGGTGGGATGTCACCATTCTATGGGAGGGGGTACGGCTCCGTGATATCCTGACCGAAGCACGTCCTTCTCCTGAAGTCAAGGCCGTAATCTTCCGGGCAGTGGATGGCTATTCCACCTCTCTTCCTCTCGATTACCTCATTGAGAACGATATCCTGCTCGCCATTCATATGAACAATGTCACCCTCCTCCCGGAGCGGGGGTTTCCGTTCCAGCTGGTGGCTGAAGACCGGTGGGGATACAAGTGGATAAAATGGGTCTCGTCCATGGAGCTCACCGATAATGTGAACTATCGAGGCTTCTGGGAGAGCCGGGGGTATGCGAACAATGGGAGCACCGAACAACCGTTCTTCGAATAATACAATGTCCAGAAGTTCATTCTCACTCCCAACGATACGGAGAATAGTGGCCTGGGGACTTGGTGTACTGACTGTACTCTTCCTGATCTCAGGGTTCGGAATCACGGAACCACGACTTGTTGGTCTGCTGACTTTTGGGATATTAGGAAAGACCCTTTCCTACCGTATTCACACTCTGCTGTGGGGGCCGTTCCTAATCTTCCTCGTACTGCACGTTGCCCTCTCTTGTCGATTTTCTTTTCCCAATAGGTAATACTATCATTTATTACTATGGGTAATAAATAATCCTTAAATATATTCAAAATTAAGTATATCTACATGAAAAAGTCCATCGAGCTGATAAATGAGCGAATACGAGACGGAAACGTGCACGTCGTCACCGCCGAGGAGATGCCCGCCATCGTTGAGGAGCTGGGGGCAGAGCGGGCACTTGAGGAGGTGGATGTGGTCACGACCGGGACATTCGGCGCAATGTGCTCCTCCGGGGCATTCCTCAATTTCGGTCATGCCGACCCTCCCATTCGGATGGAACGGGTGTGGCTGAATGATGTGGAAGCGTATGGGGGTATCGCAGCGGTGGACG
>JAJRCM010000129.1 GCA_028678965.1 Methanomicrobiales archaeon
CGCTCTGAACGTGGCAGTGGTCATACTGGAAACAGTCAAAGTTATTGCGGATAATTACTTCTTCTATCTCCATAGTTTCGATGTCATTTCCGTTATCGTCTTCACCATTGAGTACGGTCTCCGGTTCTGGTCCTGCACCGTCGATGAACGGTACCGTCTGCCGGTTGCCGGAAGGATCCGTTTCGCGCTGACTCCCCTCGCCATCCTTCCCTTTTATATCCCCATGATCATCCCCCTCGATCTCCGGTTTATACGGATTCTCCGTCTGTTCCGAATTGTGCGAGTCCTCAAGATTGGCCACTACGCTGAGAGCGTCAAGACCTTCGAACGGGTCTTCTCCCGGAAGAAAGAGGAGCTCTTCATGGCCCTGTTCCTGGTCTTCCTCGTCCTCTGCTCAAGCTTAATGTACTCCGCTGAGCACCTGGTCCAGCCGGATAAATTCGGGAGTATACCTGAGGCCATGTGGTGGGGGATCTCCACACTTGCTACCGTTGGATATGGCGATGTTGTTCCCATCACTCCTGTTGGTAAATTCATTGGCGGTACTGTTGCCCTCCTTGGCGTGGCGGTATATGCCCTCCCCACGGCGATTCTCCCGGCCGGTTTTACCCAGGAACTTTCCTCAAAACATAAAAACGTTGATCACCACACGGTCAACGAAAAGGGAGGTGTGAAGGTATGTCCCCACTGTGGTCGGGAATTACCAGAGCATAAGAGCGAACAAGCCCCTCCCCATGAACCGAGGGATACGTGACTGCACAGTGGCCAGCATCACCATCCAGAGTCTATCGTTTTGAAACTACCTACTTAAGAATGGTGCAGAGAATCGGGCTTCTTTCTATCGTAAATGCCATCCAGGTGGGGACATTCCGGGGGTACGAGTGAAAATCCCAACGATTCATTCCCTCGTGTGGAAGAAGGGCACCTCCCCATTCATCTGCATGGCTCTTGGGACATCGCATAAGCTCATTAAGGGAGCACGACCGAGTTGTACTGAAGGATGCCGCAGCTCACCATCGATATCGGCGGGAGACCGGGAATCGACTGCCGGGGTTTTTGCGAGTATTGTTATTTCAAGCACGCGAAAGGAGTGCGTGCCTTTGGGTGCCGCCATTGCCCTCCCTTCAAGGTTGGCTGTGACTACTGCACCAGAAGTGTTCAGGAAGCCTCGACTGGATTTCGGGACCTGCGATCGGTTGCTGATGAGACGCTCGCCAATCTCCAGTTGCTCAGCGGCGAGATCTCACGGGTCACCATCAGTGGGGGTGGGGACCCCAGCTGCTATCCACAGTTCCGGGATCTCATCGAACTCGCAGGGAGCATGGAAGCGCCGCTTCATATCGGCTACACCAGCGGAAAAGGATTCGATGATCCAGCGATAGCACGCTTCCTGATCGATCAGGGACTTACCGAACTCTCTTTCACCGTCTTTTCTGTCAACCCGCAATTACGGAAACGATACATGCACGACCCCAGTCCAAAGGTCTCATTACAGGTGCTGGAGCACCTGTGTGGTGAGATTGATGTCTACGCAGCGGCGGTGGTTCTGCCCGGAGTGAATGATGGGGAGGAGCTAAGGGCTACCGCGGAATGGCTGGAGGACCGGGGCGCGAAAGGCCTCATCCTCATGCGGTTTGCCAATCAGACCGACCAGGGATTGATACTTGGGAACGCCCCCATCCTGAAAAAGCAACGCGTGCAGAGTGTTGCGGAATTCCGGGACCTGGTCACCGCAATCAGCGAGCGCTATCGTTTGAGGGTCAGCGGGACTCCGCTCTGGGACCCGGCAATCGGATCCCCCTTTGCCATCCTCCAGGAACCCGAGCTGATCGAGCGCCTCCCCAGGCTTCAGAAGCGGGCAACCGTGATAACGGGGACAGTCGCTGCCCCTTTTCTCCGGCGAATCCTGGACCTTGCGGGAGGGGGGTGCCCAGTTATTGCGGTAGGTAAAGAGATTGCTTGCCTCATCACCATCGAGGATTTGAAAGCCCTGGATCTCTCAAACCTTGGTGAGACGGTGATCATTCCTGGCCGTGCATTTGTCCACGATCGTGATGCAGAGGAAGTGTTGCGGGCGGATGGTTCTGAACGGCTGGTAGTGCGGGGTCCAGACACCCTCACTGCTGATGGCGAAACGAGCATGGGGATGCAACGGCAGGGGGTACTCTCTCTGGAGATGGAACATCTCGCCGAGCTGATACGGCTCATCAACCGCTACGGCAGGTGAGAGGGGGTGCACCCCCTCTCTCTCGCAGCATTTGCCATCGCTCCGGCACTTTTTTGGCTGTGGTATTTCTATCGCCGCGACCGGTTTGAGCCCGAACCGGCGCACCTTATTGTGTGGGTGTTTCTTCTTGGGGCACTGGTAACCCTCCCTGTCGCTGCTGTGGAGACCCTTCTCCCGCTCTCTGAATTCCTCATTGCGGTGGTAGCTGCTCCTATCATCGAAGAGTGTGCAAAATGTGGGGTGGTGGTGCGGTTCATCTACCGCAATCCCGAATTCGATGAACCCATGGATGGGGTGGTCTATGCGGTCGCTGCTGCCCTGGGATTCGCTTCGGTGGAAAATATCGTGTATCTCACCATGGTCACCCTCTCATCGCCTCTTGAGGATATCCTCCTTGTCTACGCGTTGCGAGCCCTCCTCTCTGTTCCCGGCCATGCCCTTTTTGCCAGTATATGGGGGTATGCGCTGGGACGGGCAAAATGGGAGGCGAGGGGACGCTCTATCCTCATACTGGGTGGGATTGCTGGTGCGATCATGCTCCATGGAGTGTTCAATCTGCTTCTGGTAAGTGATCCCGTCTATGCCGCAGGGATGATTGTCTTCATCCCTCTGGTCTGGTGGGGAGTCAATCGCATGATTGCTGATGCGCTCTATCGATCCCCGCCCCCAAGGTGATGATCGGTCCGCCACGGAAATACGAGCCAGCAAGTATTTATATGTATTTATGTATGTAGTTATTTAGAGAACGGAGGTGATGCCCATCGTTTACTTTGTGGTGTATGAATCGGAAAAGGGTGACAACATTCTTGGCAACTTCATGTCCCGCCAATCAGCTGAGGAATTTGTCTC
>JAJRCM010000016.1 GCA_028678965.1 Methanomicrobiales archaeon
ACGGTGATAGTCCCCTTCTGCTGATGTCTGTCATGGCGGTTGAAGGACTGTTCAAGGCTGTTAACAAGATGGAGGACCGATTTTGGCATTGCTGTCTTCTCCACCATCTGCCGGTGGAGAAGCTCAATGTACACCTCAACGAGGGAAGGCATTCTCAGGTTTGATGTCGTGATGAGGGATGGATTGGTAAAGATCTCCTCGGGAGATCCTGCCCGGAGTACAGCACCCCGGTTCATGAGAATGATGTCATCCGCCCAATGGTAGGCAAGTTCCACATCATGGGTGGAAATAATCACCGTCTTACCTTGTGCATTCAGTTCATCCAGGAGTTCCATCAGATCGGAAGCACCGGCGGGATCCAGCGAGCTGGTGGGTTCATCGAACACGAGGACATCGGGCTTCATGGCAAGCGTACCGGCGATAGCCGCCCTTTTCTTCTCACCGCTGCTCAGCTGGTGGGGCAGCCGCCTCTCATATCCAGAAAGACCCACGGCCTGGAGAGCCTCGGTTACATTCTTTTTCACGTCATCCGGTGACATGCCCAGGTTAACCGGACCGAATGCCACATCCTGATAGACGGTGGGAGCGAAGAGCTGGGTATCGGAGTTCTGGAAGACGAACCCGATTTTCTTTCTCACCTCGCGTAAGGTTCTCGTGTCATACCGAAGCGGGTTTCCCTCCAGAAGCACTCTTCCTTCTGTTGGTTGAAGGATTCCATTGCACATCAGAAGAAGAGTCGTTTTTCCTGCCCCGTTCGGGCCGACAACCGCTACCTTGGCTCCTTTGCGGATTGAAAAAGTCACCCCGGTCAGTGAATCTGGACAGTTCGGGTAGGCATACCGGACATGGTCAAATTCGAGAATTGCTGCCATGTGAAACACCTAAAATATCGCCATTGAGGCGGAGGAATAAGCCAGAGCGCTGCACAGAAGGAGGTAGGACACAATAAGAGCGACCGTAACCGGTTTTATATTTTTCCATTCTCCCGGGAGTTCCAGTTTGCCATCATAACAGCGTGCATCCATCGTCATGATCAGTTCTTCGCCCTGTTGCCATGCCCTGATGAAGAGCATCCCTCCCAGCATGGCGAGGGAACGCAGGGATCTTTTCAAGGAGGTGTATCCGTGCCGTATCGTCTGGGCATTGTATATCGAGATCACCTCACCGATGAGAACGAAGATGAAATGGTAGATCAGCATCGAGAGATCGATCACCACTGCAGGAAGATGCAGCGAGTGCATGAACGAGAAGATCTCAATCATCGGAGTCGACAGGGCAATGAAGAACAGGGAGCACATCCCCCCAAAAGTCCGTGCAAGGAGGAGCAGTGCAAGATTTGCTGAACCGGTCGTCACCATGAAAGATGCCCCAGCCACCGAAAAAGTGAGGAGCGGAGCCCCCCCTCCGCTCACAAAAAGAATCACGATCGCGGAGAACACTGAAAACGATAGTGGTATGAGGAGCAGCGAAAAATACAGGCGGCCTGGGATCTTTGCGAGGAGGATGGTGACTGCTGCCATGCTGCCGGCAATGAACAGGGGTGCCCAGGGAGTGGATGAAGAGAGGGTTATGAGGATGGCCCCCAGCCCAAACAGGAGTTTGAGCCGGCTGTCCACCTCCCGAAGCCCATTCTCTTGTGCATACCCGTCAAGATATAGTTCCATCATCCAGATTCACTCCTCATGAACCAACCTCATTTCAGGAATTGGAATGTATTCATGGAGATTACGGACGTTCTGCCCTGCCCCGGTAGTAGCCAAAGAAATACCCTATTACGAGCGCTCCTCCTGCTGCCTGGATACTGAACAGCAGAGACTCGATCTCTGCGCTGGGAGGTGTCCAGATGGGGGTGAACCATGGCTGATACCCGGAAGATTCGATGATTTTTGAAGCTTCATCGTCCGCACTGCTCCATACTTCCTCCCCAGGTGCCAGGGTGCGCTGTTTGCCGGCATTCTGTATCATAAACAGTGCTGCAAAGAGGATGACGGCAAGGATAGCGATCACCTCGAGGGTGTATTTCATGCGATGGACTCCTGAACTTTTTTTACCTGATCCGGTGTCAACACGTTCAGTCTCAGAAGAATATCTGCGCGTGCTTGGATGATGTGCTTGAAGGTGAGCGCGATGATGATACCCTCCATGATGGCGAGCGGGATCTGGGTGAGCGCAAAGATCGCGGCAAATGTGGTAAAGGAGGTGATAATCCCCCCCATCTGGGCAGGAAATGCAAGGGCGAGCTGCAGCGAGGTGATCACATAAGTGAACAGATCGGTCAAGGCTGCCGCAAGAAATATGGTGACAAAGGTGTTCAGCCCGATAGCCTTACCACCACGATAAATCCCGTATCCTAGAAAGGGTCCTGCGATGGCCATAGAGAATACATTGGCTCCCAGGGTGGTGAGACCCCCGTGAGCCAGGAACACTGCCTGGTAAAGGAGGACGATGACACCAAGGATTGCGGTGAGGAATGGACCAAACAAAATTGCCCCTAGGCCGGTGCCGGTCGGGTGGGAACAACTGCCAGTGACCGATGGCAGTTTCAATGAGGAGAGGACAAAAATAAATGCCCCTGAGACCGCGAGCAGAGGAAGCGTGTCCCGGTGCTCTCCCGCCAGACGCTTGAGCAGATAGACTCCGTACGCCACAAAGGGGAATGAGATGATAGACCAGAATATGCACCAATAGAGAGGAAGAAATCCTTCCATGATATGCATGTCAACTCTACTTGACTTAAGTAAATAAAAATTTTATTATTTATCCTTCTCGCTCTCCGTACTGTATCATCATGTTGTCCCTGTCTTTTTTGCACGATAATACCATTCGGGAAACGATCACGTGGAGTTGATAGAAATTAGTACAGGAATTACCCATTTCTTCTGTGAGTACAGGACGGGGGATCTCCTGTTTTTTTAGCGAAATGTACCGATGACGAGGCTAAAGAGAGAAGAGCTAACCGCCGGTGGCGAAGCAACTGAACCGACCTCGATCCTCTCCTCCGGATACCCAAGATTCTCACAGACCGCGATATCACAGAAAATCCCGCATTGCTGGAGGGAAGCAGCACATGCAGCAATGTCAAACTGCGGGTCCGCCAGTAAAAAGACGATCTTTCCTCGCGAGATTTCATCCTGAAGAGCCTGCATCCAATCCTTGCGATCCTTTGCGTGTGCAGTAAGAGCGACCATCCGCAGCCAGGGTATCTTCAGCCGGGCACAGGCAAGCTGGAGAGATGAAATACCCGGGATCACATCACCAGTGAGATTTCCAAGCCCCCCGAACATCGGGTCACCGGTGGATAGTACCACCGCATCGTCCTCATCCATTCCCTGAAAGGCTTGGTAATCGATGATTCTGTGGAGTTCGCATCCTGGAGGGAGATACGGCCCCGCTAGCCGTAGCGCCCGTTCGGAGCCATAACACTTTTTTGCTCTCTGGATCGCCGCAATAGCAGATTCCGTGAGCATCCCCGGACCGCAGCCTACTCCCACAATCTTCATCCACTATCACCCAGAATCGATCCGTCACGGGAGAACAGGACGACCCGCACATGGGGCATTTTCCGTTTAAACGTCTGAAGTGTCTCCTGTACGACCGTGTAGAAACCTGGTGAGCTCGTGTATTCATCGATCGTCTGGTAACCGGTTCCCTCAAGAATGTGTGGATTTAGCGCCCGCAGGATGAGCCCGGGGAGACCGCAGAGTATCGGCGTACCGGGTGCATGTGCCAACGCTTCTATTATGCCACTTCCTACCAGAATAACATCCCGGTCGGGAAAGAACAACCTCGCATACCGGAGACCCAGCCGACCGGTGGTCAGCACCGGTCGATCGGTGGATGCCAGTCTTTCATGCACCGTTTCCCGCAGGTGGACGTCCCAGGGTTCCACTAGCCCTGTCGAGCCCAGAATCGAGATACCACCGAGAATTCCCACCTGCGGATTTAACGTCCGTTCAGCGAGTGCAGGACCCCCAGGGATGGTTAACACCACCTCGATGCCCGGTAACCCAAGGTGGTCGACGGCTTCCCGGATCGCATGCAGGATACTCTCCCTTGCGACCGGGCTTATTGCCGGATCTCCTCTCTGGTTCCGGGTTGTATTACGACTAAACCTCCCAATGCCCGCACCTGATATCAAGGAGACTCCTTTGCTGGTCGACATTGCATGAGCGAGGATCTCCACCCCTGCGGTCACATCCTGTTCATGATCTCCTGCGAACTTGATACAGGAGCCATATCCTCCATGGGCAACAACAGGAACAGTGACCTGGATCGCACAGGGAAGTGTCAGGGAGACTTCCTGGACCTCTCCCTGCAACGACAATACTGCCGCCTTACTGGCAGCAGCGGCGGTGGTGCCGGTCGAATAGCCCCTCCGCAATACCTTCCCTGAGGCGGTGAGAACCGCGAGTCCCCGTATAACCTCGCCCAAGAGTTCGGGTGTCGGGCAGCGCTCCACCCATATTTCAGGATACGTGAACCCGGTCACCGGATCAGTGACCATGGCTCTCCTCACAGAATATTTCGATGATCTCGTTCATCGCTGCGACGGCTACCGGGGTTCCTCCCCGCGTACCTTCCGTGGAGATGGAAGGAATGGGAAGTGTACGGAGCAGTTCTTTGGACTCACGTGCATTCACAAATCCTACCGGAGTGCCGATGATGAGTGCAGGTTTCACTCCTTCTTCAACCATGGCACAGAGGGAGAGAAGGGCTGAAGGAGCGTTCCCGATGACCACGATGGCATCCGTGATTTTATCACGGAGGGAGAGGAAACCAGCTGAGGTTCTGGTAATCCCCCGTGAGTATGCGATATCCGATCCAAAATCCAATGCACAGAGAAGTGGGCTGTGGTGCCCTTTTTTCTGGATGCCAACCTGGACCATCCGGATATCGGTGATGATCGGTGATTCGCGGGCCAGTGCCCCGATTCCCGCAGGCAGGGGATTATGGGAGAATCGCAACAGGTCTGCCATGGAGAAATCACCGACAGCCACCGAACATCTCTGGCGGATCCTATCATCTGCATTC
>JAJRCM010000130.1 GCA_028678965.1 Methanomicrobiales archaeon
AGGGTGTTGTTCTGGAGTGCGGGTTCAATTGCCGCCCGGATAACCCGTGCCAGCCCGGAGACCTGTTCACTCTTCACCGGGTTCCGCTTGTGGGGCATGGTACTTGAACCCACCTGTTTTTTTCCGAATGGCTCCTCCACCTCCCCGATCTCGGTCCGCTGCAGCGTCCGTATCTCAATGGCGATTTTATCCAGCGTGGTGGCGATGGTTGCGCAGACCATCACGTACTCAGCATAGCGGTCCCTCTGGATCAGCTGGTTGGAGACATCAACGGGAGAAAGGTCGAGGAGCTTCATCATGCTCTTCTGCACTTCGATCCCTCGCTCTCCCAGCGCTGCCTGTGTTCCCACCGCACCGGTGAGCTGCCCTACCATCACCCGGGGACGGAGCTCACGGAACCGCTGGATATGTCTGCCTACCTCACTAGCCCAGATGGCAAAACGCAGGCCGTAGGTGGTGGGAACACCGATCTGCCCATGAGTCCGGCCGGCACACACCAGGGTCTTTGTCTGCTCGCTTCTCTCCAAGAGCACCCGCAGGAGATCAAGGAGCTTCTCTTCAATCAGGGCACCACTCTCCCGCAGCTGCAGGCCGGTCGCGGTATCCAGCATATCATTGGAGGTGGCGCCGTAGTGCACCCACCGCCCTGCATCACCACACTGTTCGCTGATCGCCTTGACAATGGCCATCATGTCGTGGCCGATCTCGCTCTCGATCTCCTTTGCCCGTTCAACTTTTGCCAGGGGAGCGCACCGCTGGATGGCTATGGCCGCCTCCTCGGGCACCACACCATGTATCGCTTCCGCCCGGGCGAGCGCTACTTCCGCGGTGACGATGCTGGCAAACCGGTACTCCTCGGTCCAGACCTTTCGCATCTCCGGTGTCCCGTACCGATACTCGATGGGGTGAATCGCCATGCACATATGTTGGACTCTGGCATAAAAAGGAAATGCTGGAGCTGTGCTGGATGTATTCCGGTGATTCATCCACGACGAGGTAAAGAGGAGGGAGAGTTTGATAGAGACAACAATGATTCGGAGGGTCATTCATAGGTCATTATACTATGTTCCCTCTCGATATATCACGTCAAAGAAAGAATCGTGTTTAATACGCACGGTAGAAATCATTGGATAACTGAAGAGTCTACCTGAAGGGAATACTCAGGTTGAGAGGAGGGATTGGAGGGGGGGCCCCCTTTCACCATTCATGGTGAGAGACTCTTATTTCATTCAGAGACAGTCGTCCTCCCATCACCCCCCCCACTATGCGCGATAGAGGTGAGTGAAGGCATTGATTCTCTTGTAAGGGGGGGAGCTAAAGATGCCCCCCCGGGTCAAAAGGCATAGAACAATTGAGGTTGGGAGCGAAGATCTGTACGATGGGATCCCTCGATACGTTCTTCCCCTACCCGTCTTATCGCCCTCACCAGCGTGAGATGCTGGAAGAAGCTGCCCACTGCGCCAGGGAGGGTGGGATCCTGATGATTGACGCCCCCACCGGAAGCGGAAAATCAAGTACCGTCGCTGCTCTCCTTTCTGAGGCAAGGGGACGGAAGGTTCTCATTGCAGTGAGGACGGTGAGCCAGCTCGATACCTTTATCCGGGAGCTGGCGCTCGTACGCAAGCAGCAGCCAAATCTGAAGTTTGCCTACCTTGTGGGAAAGGGTATGATGTGTCCTCTCGGGGGGGAGGGCGATGTATACCGGCGCTGTGAAGTGCTGAAATCCCTCTCTTCTACGCTGATGCGAGGCCGAGCGAATGCCGGTTCTCATGTCCCGCTGCAGGACCCTGTTATCCGGCACCAGATCCGGCGCCTCAACCGTGACCACCCGTTTATCTGTCCCTACTTCATTGCTTCACGGATATTCCTGGACCAGGTGGACGGGGGGCTGCGGATGGCGCCCTCCAGTGCCCTCAGAACGCGGGCGGAGAGGATTGCGAATGAGGTCGTGGCACCGCGGGATCTGATATCGTTCTGCGGTGATCTCTGTCCTTATGAGACCATGCTCCAGGCAGCGAGGGATTCCGACGCGATCGTCCTGAACTTTTACCATCTTTTTGATGATGAGGTGAGGGAGCAGATCTATGCCTCGCTCGGTCTCACACCCGAGGAGACCATCCTCCTCATCGACGAAGCACATAATTGCGGGGATGCAGTCCAGAGTGTACAGAGCGTGGAGCTTGAGGATAGGACCCTTGAACAAGCCGCAAACGAACTTACCCATCTGAAGAAGCGATCAAAACGTGCGGAAGCAGTCATACATACCCTGCCTGATATCCGGCGATTCATGGAACTGCTCAAGACTTCAACGGAACAGGAGGACTGGTTTGATCCCGGCATATTCTCCAGGATGGTAACCGGGGGCTCATTTTACAGGAACTTAGAGGAGATTGTGGAGGATCTCCTCATCATCAGCGATACTATCAAGGAGGCGAATATGAAGGCCGGGGATTTCAGAATCTGTGGGATTGAGCGTCTTGCCCAGTTTCTCTATAAACTGCATTATTCAGCAAGCGACCCAGCCTTCCTTACCATATACCGGCGGGAGGGAGACTCTGTAACCCTCCAAGTCCGGAATATTGATCCCGCGGGACGATTGTCAGAAATTGCCCGATCCCATGCCTGCTGCGTCATGATCAGCGGAACCCTTTCCCCAGTCCAGAGTTATCAACGGTACTATTTTGGTGAGGAGCCTGTCTCCACCCTCACCCTCCCCAACAGCTTTCCACCACATCATCGGCGGATCCTGTGCACCCGTGACATCACCACTGCCTTCAGCAAGCGACGGGATGCTGAGAATATCAGACGAATCCGCCAGTATATCCGTGAGTTCATGAAGGTGAAGGGGAATATTGCTATCTACCTCCCTTCCTATCAGTTGCTGGAGACACTGGCACAGGATGATCTCCTTGCCATTACCGGTAGGGAATGTTTTCTGGAACCTCGTCAGGCTGATGCTGCCCGGGCGATGCTAAACGAATTTCTTTCCCTCCCTTCACGCGGAGGATCAGGGGTGCTCATCGGGGTGTGTGGAGGAAAATGGAGCGAGGGACTTGATTAC
>JAJRCM010000017.1 GCA_028678965.1 Methanomicrobiales archaeon
ATGCCATGACCCGTTCCAGTGTCTGTTTCTTGCAGGTACCGCAGAGAAGCTCTCCCCCTCGGCACTGCTGCTGAATCTCCCTGAGCTCATAGTCATCCTCCACCATGTGGAAAAGGTTGAGAAGGTAAACCGGGCAGCGGTCTGGTTCTCCCCCCAGTTTCCGCTGTTCCTCCTGGGTAGCCCTTCCGCCAGTGAGGGCATTCATGATCTTCTTCTTGATGGTGCCCGCCGGTTCATCGAACCCAAAGAGACTCTCGGGAATACTGCTCGACATCTTCCCTCCCTGCAGACCGGGCATGAAGATGTGGTAGGTGGAGGAGGGGGTGTAGAAACCGAAACCGCCATACTCCTGTTCAATCCTCCGGGCGGTCTCGCTCACTTCGTTCAGTGAAGCACCGGGCACATCCACATGTCCTTCAAAGAGCTGTGAGGCGGGGTACGCCTGATGGATGGACGCCAGGGCTTCGGGTGGAGCGTTCTTGGACCGCACACTGACGCATTCGTCCCGCTGCTCGACGGTAAACATCCGGAACTTGTGGGCAATCCCCCGGGTGAGGCGGAGGTGGGGATCCTGGTCGATACCGACAGGGACAATGGTAGGTGCCGGACCGGTGTCGACCTGGGGATAGAGGATATCGGCCACCTGGGTGATCACGCTCATGGGGTGTGAGAGCGAGGTCTCAGGACCAAAGCCATAGATAGCGTGCAGTTCAGAGAGATTTACCCGTCCCGCTGCTTCAAAAGCGAGATTCTTGACCACATCGTTCCTGCTCTGGAAGTAGGTGGTGCCGGAAAATCCCAGGGCATAGAGACACTTCAGGTACTCCTTGCCGTACCGTTCGCAATCTTCCCAGGAAGTGCCCCGGACGGCGTGGGCTTCACGATCGGCGATGGCGATGTACCCATTGCCCCCCTGCTGCACGTGCCATACCACCTCTTTCATCACCATCAGGTGGCCGAGGTGGGGGAGGCCGGAGGGCATGAAACCGGTCAGGACATGGAAGGGTCGCCGATGCCGCATCGCATCAACGATGAAATGGTAGTCACGGTGACCGATCACGATGCCCCTCCTGATAAAGGAAGGGACCTCTGGAAGATCAGGGATCACGGTCTCGATAGGCTCGATCCCGAACTCCGAGAAGATGGTCTCGTAGTCCAGGGACTGGGTGATGCTCCCCCAGGGATTGAGGGGGGGTGGGGTCGGCTCGGTCCTCACAGTTTGACTCTCCCAAATTCAATGTACTGAATGCTTTCTGCATATATGCAGGCAAACAACATCTTCTTTTTGACACTGTGTGCCAGCCGGACTGAGCGGGCAATGATATTCATGGGAATGGTCACTCCCTTCCCGATGGCCTGGACGAGCATCTCGGAGTGGGTCTTCTCCCGCCGGTAGACACGGAAATGGTGCCCGAACTTGTAGCCGGTCTTGGGGATGTAGCCCCGACTACGGAGATCACCATACACCCGCACTTTTTCGTGAAATTCAGGATCGAGGGCCGATGCTGCAGCTCCATAGTCTTCTGCGGTAACTGGTTGACCGCCTCGAATAAGCTGGAGCACTCCACTCATGGCGAGGAAGCAGGCTTCCACGGCTGAGAGGAGGGTTCTCGATGGGTCGAGGTGCTTTCCAAACCACGCCTTCTCCAGCTCCTCTGGGGGATCCCGCAGGACCGCTCCGGAACCAAGCTGTTCTCCCTCACACTGGGGCGGGGGAGGACTCGGCGTCTCACCCTTCAGGATCTGGGTTCTCACCTCGTAGTAGGTGATCTCATCCTCGTCATCCACCACCGCCAGGACATACTGTTTCCGCATGTTAGAAGAGGTGATCACCTCGCGGCTCAGATCCTCAAAATTGATCAGGTCCCGCTCGGAAAGAACCCGGACCAGATAGAGTGACTCTCCTGATCCCGGCCGTTCGCCACGCCGGTAGACCCGGAAATCGTGAGGTCCACTCTGAACGGCATATCCCCGCTCCCGAAGGTCGCGGTACACAAGAAAGGTGCGGAGGAAATGTCGCTCACGGGAGAAGAGGGAGAGGAGCGAATCGAAGGAGTGCCCGGTCACCTCGATCTTGGCACGGTGGACGAGGTACAGGGCTTCATGCGGGCCGAGTCTGAGCCGTCCCCGCTCCGGCCGGCCATACCCACCCTGCTCGTACAGGGAGAGCCCATCCTCCCCTACATAGACCGTCGTGCCCTCACACGTCGCTCTCACGCATCAGAGGTTTGCAGTACTCCGTATATATAGCAGCCTGTGGAGATGAAAAGATTCAATCTGTAGGGCACAAGGAGATTCTTTCGTCGTATGCATCACCCCACAGAGGGCCTCACCTGGCTAGTCTCCGGACCTTGGCGATGTTGCCCTGATCGTCCCGCCGTATATCGATCGGGGTCTCGCAGATTAGGGGAAGGTCATGGAACAGGGGATGGGCAAGGATGCGTTTGAAGCCCTTCTCACCAATGGAGCCCATTCCAATGTGTTCGTGGCGGTCCAGTCCACTTCCCAGGTCACCGAGTGCATCGTTCAGATGGATCACCCGCAGCCGCTGGAGTCCAATCAGGTCATCGAACTGGTCCATCGTCGCCTCGATCCCACCGGCCCGGCGGATATCGTAGCCGGCGGCGAAGGCGTGACAGGTATCAAAGCACACTCCTACCCGTTCCTGCGGAGAGATACTGTCAAGAACTGCACGGATGTCTTCAAAGGTACTTCCCACGCTGTTTCTCTCCCCGGCCGTATTCTCCAGGAGAATCATCACTTGGTTCTCAGCGTTTGAAAGAGCGGAGGAGATCGCCTCGATGACCCGCTTCCGCCCGTTCTCAAGGCCATCCCCCAGGTGGTGGCCGAGGTGAGTGACGAGGTACGGGATCTCGAGCTGCCCGCACCGCTGGAGCTCCGCAGTGAGGGTCATCACCGATTTCTCGTAGACCTCAGGTTTCGGCGTGGCCAGGTTGGGGAGGTAGGGCATATGATCCACGGGCGGGAAGATGCCCGAACGGGCGAGTTCTCTCGCGAAGGCAGCACTGTCCTCCCCGCTCAGATCGTGAAATCCCCACCCCCGGGGGTTGCGGGAGAAGATCTGGAACGTATCACACCCGGCATTCTCCGCCCGCTCCACTGCTTTTGCCACCGATCCCGCGATTGAAACATGGACGCCAACTCTGACCATCGCAGCACCGATCAACTCTGGGGGCGGGCATGATAATAAAAGATCTCTACTACAATGAGTGAGGAGCATCAGTAAAAAATGGGTTCTCTCGACTAAGAATAAAAGAAGAGTTCATGGCCATATACCGGATATCCTTCGTTGGGGGAGGATCGGGAGGGGGTTTCCCCTTCCCGTCACCTACTCCCGGTCTTGATAGCTCTCTTTAACGTGATTCAACGGATTTTTTTACCGATCCCAAAAAAATGTAAATTGCTCTTTTATCTCCCTCGCCCTCTCTCAAGCACCCGGACTACCGCATCCCCGAACGCCCGGGTACCATGGCTGCCCCCCATATCACGGGTGCAGATGCCTGCTTTCAGCACCTCCTGGATAGCAGCTTCCATACGTCCCGCGGCAAGGGGGTCCCCGAGATACTCAAGGAGGAGTGCAGCACTGCGGATGGCGGCGATGGGATTGGCGAGATCTTTGCCGGCGATATCGGGGGCACTCCCGTGCACCGGTTCGAAGAGGGCATACCGGTCACCCAGGTTCGCACTGGGGATGAGGCCGAGGCCGCCGACCAGGTAGGACGCAACATCGGAGAGGATATCCCCGAAGATATTGGTAGTGACCACCACATCATACGTTGCAGGACGGAGAAGGAGATCGAGGGCCAGGGCATCGATATACCGCTCATTCCAGGGAACTCCCGCCTTTGTTGCCTCCTCGATGCAGATGTCGCGGAAGAAGACATCGGATTTGATCACATTGGCCTTGTGCCCGATGGTGAGCAGGTTCCGGCGCTGCACCTCGCGGATCGCCGCGCGGACGATGCGTTCGGTGCCCCTCCTCGTGACCACCCGCAGGGTGGTTGCCTGGTCCGGCCCGATCTCTTCGATGCCAGAGTAGAGTCCCTCGGTATTTTCACGCACGATCAGGATATCAAACCCCTTCCCCCGCACCGGGCGGAGGTTGGCATAGAGATCCAGCTCTTTGCGTAACCGGAGGACCACGCTCTGGTAGTTCTTCATGGGCGGGGTGGTCACTGCCCCGAAGAGGATCGCATCCGCAGTCTTCAGGGCAGCGATATCGATATCTCCGCAGGGGCAGCCGGTCCGCTCCCAGTGGCGGTACCCTACTTCTACCGGGAAGTATTCGAGGTCGGGACGGAGCGTGGCCATCGCCCGCACCGCCACGGGGATGACCTCATGGCCGATGCCGTCGCCCTCAACCACGGCGATTCGTGTCATGTGCCCTCCAGGCACCTGCCAGTTCATTTACCAGGTGTGAGATGCGCCAAGGGGGTGCTGCCCAGTGTACGACGGCCCCAAAGCGGCCACCATACACCCCTACCCCTTCGCGTTCCTTGCGGCAGCAGCGGGCGATGAATGGTTCTTCCGTGACGCTACTCAGGGGACAGATATCTTTCAGCGCGACCTCCTCATGGTAGCATTCACGGATGAGCTGCTGCCCGGTAAGGCAGCCGGCGACCCGTTCCCCGCCCCTGACCGGATCAGCATCCAGCGTGCGATCAAACCCCGCTGCCCGGCAGGGGTAGATCTCCGCGTTGAGCAGCCTGATGTCCTGCACATGGTGCACAAACCCGATATCCAGGTCACCGAATAAACCACAGGCTTCCAGCTCACGGAGTGCGCTGGAGAGGCTTGGTCGGGGGGGTTCGATATCATACACATGAATGGAGAGGAACGATTGTGGATCAGGTTCGAGCACGAAGATCAGGTGCTCATCATAACCGGTGAAGATGGTGCACCGGAAACCAGAGGCCGCGGCGAGATCCACCAGCCGTTTCCGATCGTGGAGCTGGACGGGTTCGGGATACCACGTCACCTCTCCCGCCCTGGCGAGAACCCGGGAGGATTGCACTGTCCGCATCAGGCCTTTCTCTCCCTGACGGAGAATGACCTCCATCACGTCATGACCCCCGTCCACCGGCCTGATCTGGTACCGGGTGAGGAAATACACCTTGGTACCACAGGGGGATCCCCTGGCGTATCCTACCTCCTTACACTCCCGGGGAAAGATCACGGGCGGTGCCTCCAGTACTCCACGAGACCCCCGGCGGTAAGAATTCCGAGCATTCGTGGTGAGAGTGGCGGAGCAGGGGTGCACGTCCCGCCCACCTGGACCCACCCCTCCGCAAGGTCAGCAGTCACCATGACCCCTTCTTCGCACCGGCAGGTGCATTCCAGCAGGGGGAGACCGACGTTGATGGCATTCCTGAAGAAGATACGGGCAAAGAAGGGGGCAATCACTCCCACCACTCCTGCCTCGCGGAGGGCGAGTGGTGCCTGTTCCCGTGAGGATCCACACCCAAAATTGTTGCCGGTGATGATGATCGCTCCCTTCAATCGGGGGGCAAGGAGCGGATCGAGATCCTCGAAGACGTGTTCTGCCCACACCGCTCGGTCTTTGGTCCTGAGGTAGCGGCCGGCGATGATCTGATCGGTGTCAATGTCCGCTCCGAGGCAGAGGCACTTACCGGTAATCCGCATCAGGGCACCTCCGGTACAGTGATACGCCCGTGCAGGGCCCCCGCCGCTGCGGTAGCTACCGAGGAGAGGTAGATACTTCCCCCCACCCCCATCCGGTTCCGGAAGTTACGGTTGGCGGTAGAGAGACAGACCTCGCCCTCCCCGATCACTCCCATGTGGGCACCGAGGCAGGGACCGCACCCCGGGGTCCCGACCATGCAGCCAGCGGCAAGAATTGTATCAAGCACGCCAGTCCTCGCTGCTTTCTGGAGCACCGCCCGGGAGGCAGGCACCACGATAGTGCGGACCGCCACCTTCTTCCCCCTGACCATGCAGGCAAGCCGCTCCAGGTCCTCGTATCGCCCGTTCGTGCAGGTCCCAATAAACACCTGGTGGAGGGGGGTTCCCGCTACCTTCTCCACCGGGACGATGGAATCCACCCGGTGGGGGAGGGCTACGACCGGTTCAATGTCGGAGAGATCAAGAGCTACCTCCCGTGAACAGGAGTGGTCCTCCGGGTGCTGGGGTTCTCCTTTTTTCCCATAGCTGGCGAGGTAGGCCGCTGTCACCTCGTCTGCGTAGAACATGCCTGTTTTTGCCCCGGTCTCCACCGCGAGGTTGCAGAGGGTGAGGCGATCACTCATGGTGAGGGTGGAGACGCCATCTCCGGTGAATTCAAGGGCCCGGTAGGTGGCACCATCCATGCCCAAACAGGAAACGTAGGTGAGAGCGGCATCTTTGGCTTCTGCCATACCCTGAAGTCTCCCCGTGAGGTGCACATCGATCGTTTCCGGCACCTTGAACCAGGTCATCCCGCTCGTCCAGATGGCTGCTACATCGGTAGCACCCATACCCGTGGCAAATGCCCCGAACGCACCCAGTGTGCAGGTATGGGAATCCGCTCCCACCACCACCTCTCCGGGCAGTATTCGCCCTTCACTCATCACCTGGTGGGCGATCCCTTCTCCTGCTTCGGAGAAGGATATCCCATGGGTGCGGGCAAATTCCCGCAGCTCCCGCTGGAGGTTGGCGGTGGTGCTGGTGTTTGCGGGAACGATATGATCAAAGAGGATGGCCAGCCGTTCAGGAGCCACCGGTCCTCTCTCACCCATCGCACGCCAGGCCTCCAGGGTGAGGACACCGGTCCCATCATGCGCATAGCTGCAATCCACCGGGCGGTCCACGTAGGAACCGGCAGGGGCTCCGAGAAGCCGCTCGGACAGGCTCCTCACAGGGGAGGTCCCTCCCTGACGAGCTTGATCATGTCGATAAGACTCTCATCCGTGAGGTCCACCTTCTTCTCTCCCCGGTCCTTGACCATCTCCAGCACTTTACAGAGCTGGGGTTCATCGAGGTGATACCCGAGACGGTCCAGTTCGTACTCCAAGGCTTTCCGTCCGGTATGCTTGCCCAGGACGAACCGGCGTTCTGTTCCCACCAGGGAGGGTGGGAAGTATTCATAGGTCGCCGGATCCTCGAGGATGGCAGCGATGTGGATACCGCTCTCGTGCCGGAAGGCATGTGCTCCCACCACTGGTTTGATCCGGTCAACCTGAATTCCCGAGTACTGGGCTACCATCTTCGACAGGGACATGAGGTGGGAGAGGTTATAGCGGGTGACACCCCCCTTCATATGTGCGGCGACCAGCACCTCTTCCAGAGCAGCGTTGCCCGCTCGCTCACCGATACCATTCACCGTTGTATGGAGCTGGAATGCCCCTGCTTCCGCTGCGACAATGGTGTTCGCGGTGGCACACCCCATATCGTTGTGACAATGGGCGCAGAGGGGTTTGTGGAGGGCACTGACCAGTTCCGTCATGGTGTGGTACATCTCCAGGGGGGTGAGGCAGCCCACGGTATCTGCAAAGGAGAGGAGGTCTGCCCCATGCTCCTCGCCTTTGCGGTACACCTCGAGAAGGAACGAGAGATCGGTGCGGGAGGCATCCTCGGCAGCAAACCTGACCTGGAGACCATGGTCATGCACATAATCGACCATGGTGAGCGCCTCCTCCAGCACCTGCTCACGGGGTTTGTGGTACTTGTGCCGGATGTGGAGGTCGGACGTGGCGATGAATACGCTCACCATATCCACATCGCAGTCAATGGCTGCATCCACATCGACTTTTCTCGCCCGGGCAAGGCAGCAGACACGGGCATTGATGCCCAGGTGGGCGATGTTCCTCACACAGTGCTTCTCATAGGCTGAGACCGCGGGGAACCCGGCCTCGATCACCTCGATACCGATGATATCCAGCACCGCTGCTATCCGTGCTTTTTCCTCGCAGCTGAACGAGACGCCCGGGGTCTGCTCACCGTCTCGGAGCGTCACATCACAGATCTCAATATTCCACGGTTTCATGGCTCTCTCCTTCGGGGCATATCCCTTCTACCACGACGGTGGTGGGTTCGCGTGCCGGCACTAGTACCTGCTCCAAGGTGGCACGATCCTCTGCTTTGCACACCACCGGATGAGCCCAGGCGAGATAGGGGACTGGGTCCCAGGCTTCGACCGTTCCCACCATTCCCAGCCGCTGGTTTTTCATAATGATGCACAGCAGGGGAAGCCGCTTCTCGTACGCATCGATCAGGGCATTGATCCCTGAGTGGAGGAGTGCATAATCACCGCACAGCGCAATGCCCGTGCTCCGTGCCCCCACCGCGACCGATGAGCCGAGACCGTACCCGCAGATCCCCACCTGGAAGGGAGGGTTCATGGCGAGTATCGCACACCCCATATCACAGGCTGCCCTCATCTCCCGCTCCTTCATGAGAGTGAAGAGTGTTCGGTAGGGACAGTGGGGGCAGAGGGTG
>JAJRCM010000018.1 GCA_028678965.1 Methanomicrobiales archaeon
ACTATATTCCAAATAATTAATTAATTTTAATATTACTAATTTTCGATTTACAGCAATATTTAAATATTCATATGATGTAATATCCATTATACTACTACACCTAGACTAGATAATGCCGATGTGGTGTTCATGTTACGACGTTGGAAAGAGTCTCGGGAGACATGGACTTATCAGAAGAAGCTGATCCCATGCGCCAAGTGTGGACGTCCGGTACTCCCCTCGTTGGCGATTACTCAAGGAGATCAGATCTTCTGTGCAGAATGTGTGAAATCAAGCTCCCTCTACTCCGAACTTGAGAATCTTGAGCCGAGGGAAGGAGAATCGATGGACGACTGGATGGCACGGTGGAAAAAATACCGTGAACACTGTATCAACAATGAACTGGAGAAAACAGCTGCTACACCTCGCAAAAAGGCCGTCTTCCATCAATAAAAAGTGGATTCCTCCTTTTTTTTACTGTTTCATCCTCCTATTCCTCAAAAAGCAATTTCTCGGTACTTTCATTGAATCCTTGTCAGTAATGAAGAACTTCAGTCCTGCCAGCATATCCTGGTCCCAATTGTCTTCTCGGCGAAGCCAATCTCCTCGTTTTCTATCTACGGGTCGCGATATCGTGAATCATGAAGGGGCACTCAGAGTACGAACCTTTCGAACGATGATTTGAGGATGCAACGGGAATTAAAAAAGAATCATATCTTTATTTCTCCGGCGCTTACTCAGTTACTCCCCGACAGGTGCGGACGCTCTCCCTGACCCCTTTGCGGAACTCACGCCACAGCTGCACCAGCTCCTGGTTAATCTCCCGAAGCTCTCTTCTATCCTTATCTTTCAGTGCTTGTCTGAGGCTGTCTTCATGGTCTTCAATCTGCTGAACTGCTGTCTCCAAGCTGCCAACGTCGCATCCATGTTCAGCCAGAGTCTGGTTGATAGCATTCGCCCTCTCCACTCTTAGCTGGAAAAATTGCATACGATAGTTTTTGTGAATATTCCACAGATCGCTCTTTAACCCCTCGCTGATCATCTGCTCCTTACCCTTCCCCGTATTCTCCTGGGGCGTTGCTGCGACAGGCGTCACAATGATAGTGAGGAGGCAAAGTCCGATGAGGATTCCTGCACATACCTTGGATACTATCATTCTTCTCTCCCTCTCCTGTTTATCCGTGGGAGCACTCCACTCCCACCACTCCGTGAGAGTTACTCATGGATAAGTTCGGAGGATGGAGCAGGTTGTAAGACTGAGCGTCCTGGATCGGATCTTGAACTAAATGGTTCAATATACGTTTCCCCTTGTTGAAGTGCGGGGTTTCATCCTTCTCCTCTTTTTATTGAGTGTGCCGATCAAATTACCCTAGAAGAGAGTTGTCCCCTTGAGAGTTAGGGAGCCATTTTATCATTTTATAACCTACCCCCCTGTCTGCAGGCATACTGGAACAGGAGCCCCCTCACCCTCAATATTCGGTATCTCTGCTTTTATTGATGAATTCGTATGGTACGTAACCACACAATGCTGCCCTGAACCAAATTGTATTAATAGCGATATGGCAATTTTACCTTTGATTAATAATGACCAAGAAAATCCTTACCACAAACCAGGGAGTTCCGGTCGCCGACAACCAGAACTCCCTCACCGCTGGCCAACGCGGCCCGGTCCTTCTGCAGGATGTACACCTGATTGAGAAGCTCGCGCACTTCGACCGGGAGCGGATTCCGGAACGCGTGGTGCACGCAAAAGGTGCCGGTGCCCACGGGTACTTCCAGGTAGACAAGAGCATGGCGCAGTACACAAAAGCCGCATTCCTCCAAGATCCCAGGAAAAAGACACCGGTCTTTGTCCGGTTCTCAACCGTCGTAGGAGCACGGGGCTCTGCAGATTCCGCCCGGGACCCCCGGGGGTTTGCCGTGAAATTCTACACGGAAGAGGGAAATTACGATCTCGTGGGAAACAACCTGCCAGTCTTCTTCATCAGGGATGCCATCAAGTTTCCCGACATGGTTCACTCATTCAAACCGGCGCCGGATACCAATATCCCGACCAGCTCGTCAGCCAACAGCCGGTTCTGGGATTTCATATCCCTGACGCCGGAGTCTACCCATATGATCACCTGGCTCTTCTCGGATCGCGGCACGATAAAGAGTTACCGGAAGATGGAGGGATTCGGAGTCAATACCTACATCTGGGTGAATGACAAGGGCAAAGGTGTCTACGTGAAGTACCACTGGAAGCCTGCGGCAGGTATCGAGACCATCGACCGCGACGAATCGACCCGGCTTGCCGGGGAGGACCCGGATGTTGCCACCCGTGACCTGTATGACTGGATCGCCTCAGGAAAGACGGTCGAGTATAAGCTGAAGGTCCAGCTGATGGAGTTTGACGATGAATTCAAACTGGACTTCGATCCTCTCGATGCGACCAAGACCTGGCCAGAGGACACATACCCCCTCATGCCGGTCGGGAAGATGGTCCTTGACAAGAACCCGGAGAATTATTTTGCGGAAGTCGAGCAGGCGGCATTCTGTCCTGCATCCCTTGTCCCTGGGATCGAACCCTCTGCCGACAAACTCCTGCAGGGCCGGTTGTTCTCGTACGCAGATACCCAGCGGCACCGGCTGGGCCCCAATTATCTCCAGATCCCGATCAACCGGCCAAAGGTTGAGGTCAACAACAACCAGCGGGACGGGTTTATGCAGTATGCACCGGGCTTTCGCGGGACTGTCAATTACGAGCCTAACACGCTCGGGGGAGGATCGCCAGCACAGTCCGGAGATCCCACGTTCGGTGGCCGCCCGATAGAAGGGCTTGAGATGCGCAGGAAGATTGCGCTGACCAATGACTTCCAGCAGGCAGGGGAACGCTACCGTTCATTGTCGAAGAAAGATCAGGATCATCTCGTGGATAATATCGTTGATCCGCTCTCGCATGCGAGCAAGGACATCCAGAAACGGATGGTGGAGAATCTTACAAAGGCGGACCCAGAGCTCGGGAAACGGGTGGAACAAGGGCTGAAGCTCTGATTGGTGCAATGGCCGGACTGATTCACCCGCAGCAGAAGACAGCAGCAAGCATCAAAACAGCAGGTGGAAAAGCAGCTGATTTGGGTATATCACCTCCCTTCACCGGCAGTAAACATTCATGGAATGTCCAATCAGGATAATTTTTGAAATCGGGTGCAGGAGAATATCATCAAACTGATACTGTATCACCTGTTGAACCAGAGTTGGGTATAGTGCCATTTTAACCACAAACTTTTAGACCTCGTCGCAGGACTCGTGATGATACCTAGTATCGTATGGAGGGGTGGGATAGGGATGACGATTGTTTCCGTGCCTTCCTGGCAAGCAGCTGCAGCGCTTCCTCCGAGCAATCAGGGTCTGCATCCCGCTCTTGGTGAGCCGACCGGTAGCAGGACTGGTGCAGATGGTCTCTTCTGCGTACTCAGGTTTAATGCAACCAAATTAGTCCGAACTTTTCGTCATTGTGGAAGGTGTCATAAAGAAAAGTCAAAGAGAAGGATTTAAAAATGCGTATGAGAAGTGAACCTTTTTCCTAATGCTGCTATGGGGATTTGAACCCCAGTCTCCGGCGTGAAAGGCCGGAATGATTGGCCGGGCTACACTATAGCAGCACGTAGCTATACATGTTTCTGGAACAATTCATAAAAAGATTGTGGAGGGATCTCCGGCGGAGGAATCGCTCACTCTTTTTTCGTCACGTCTTTGAAAGCTGCCATCAGCTGTTTGGTGATAGGTCCAGGAACGCCAGTCCCGATAGAGCGCCCATCAACATCGACGATTGGAGCAACCTCAGCAGCAGTACCGGTGACGAAGACCTCATCTGCGGTGTACAGATCAAAGTACCCAAGGTTTTTCTCCTGGTGCTCGATTCCCAGATCCTTCGCGCACTCCAGCACCACCTCGCGGGTGATACCACGCAGGTTATTCAGGGTGGGTGGGGTGATCATGGTGCCATTCTTGACGATGAAGATATTATCTCCCGAACCTTCAGAGAGATACCCGTTGGTATCAAAGAAGATCGCTTCATCCCCTCCTTTGTAGATGGACTCGATTTTCGCAAGGATGTTATTCAGGTAGTTCAGGGTCTTGGCATTGGGAGGCAGAGCCTCCGCTGCATTTCGCCTCACCGAAACAGTGATCGCTTTGAGCCCTTTCTCATACAGATCCCCGTACATCGCTCCCCAGGAGGTGGCGATGATGAACACCGTGGGTTTCGGACATTTCCGTGGATCAAGACCAAGATCACCTTTCCCGCGGGTGACCACCGGGCGTATGTAGGCATCCTTCAGGTTGTTCTTCCGCATGGTTTGCACGATGAGCTCCCTGAACTCTTCTTTCGTTAGAGGAATGGTCAGGTTGATCATCTTGGCCGAATCATAGAGCCGGTCTACGTGTGCATCCAGCCTGAAGACCCTCCCGTGGTAGGCACGTATCCCCTCGAAAACCCCATCCCCATAGAGAAGCCCATGGTCAAAGACAGATATCTTCGCCTCCTCCTCGGGAACGAATTTTCCATCCAGATAAATAATCATGTACAATCATGGTGCCTTCCGGTCTTTAACAGTTTACGCTCCTGTACGGGGTTGAATTTTATTGCCCTTTTATTGGCGCTGTCGGCATTCATCAATAAACTGCGAGAGGAACGAGCGTGCCGGGAGCGGGGCAAGGTGGGTGTAACTGGCAAGGGTCCGGTGCACGAGTACCCCGTCCTGGCTATCATGGATCCCCCCTCCCCGCGTGAGCTGGTAACAGAACCGTGTCCCGGGCTTCAGCATCACATCGCTGTAGTGGAACTCATGCCCTCGGAAGATCCCACCCCCCAGTGGGCTCTCCGGGCAGCTCCTCCCTTCCACGTAGCTCACCACCCGCCGCGCCGGCATGCGGGTGATCCCGTGAACAACACCCGCCATCTCATACGATGATTCAGTATCTGCATTCCGCCATCCTGCGGCAAGGGTCAACCGGTCGGTGAGGTAGATCAGTCCACCGCACTCCGCATAGAGTGGAACTCCCCGAGCTGCGACACTCTGCATCGCATACCGCATGCCCTCGTTCTGCTCCAGTTCGCGGGCAAAAAGCTCGGGATATCCTCCACCCAGTATGTATCCGTCCGTGTCCGGCAACCGGTCATGGATAGGGCTGAAGAAGGTATAGTCCGCTCCGCATCCCTTCAGTATATCGAAGAGATCCGCATAATAAAAATTGAACGCTTCATCGAAGGCAACCCCGATCCGTACATCCAAATTCTCCCAAGGGATGAAGGGGCCTGCACCTACCATTGCTGGCGTATACTCTCCTGCACAGGCCAGGAGTCCTTCCACGGCGACGTGAGCATCAATAACCTTCTGGATCCGGGCGACGGTTTCCCGAAATGCGGTGCTCATCTCCCCTTCCCGGTAGGGAACCAGCCCGAGATGGCGCATCTCCAGCCCCATCTCCGGGGTGTGGGGCAGTGCCCCGAGGACGGGAACACCGCAGTGGTGCTGGATGGCTTGTTCTGCCTTGGCGAGGTGCGAGGCACCATAGACGTTATTCAGGATCACTCCCCGAATCCTGATCCCCGGATCAAAAGCCATGAATCCCTTTACCAGGGCTGCCGCACTTCGGGTAATGCTCCTCGCGTTGACTACCAGGATCACCGGGATATCGAGGAGCTTCGCTATCTCCGCACTGCTCCCCTCATCTGAGAGGGCATCCGCCCCTTCGTAGAGGCCCCGCACACCCTCAATGAGCAGGAGATCGGCTCCCTGGGATGCGTGGTCGACGATCATCCGGATCTCCTGCGAGGACATGACATACCCATCTAGATTCCGGCACGGTCTTCCCGATGCAGCGGCGAGGTAGGAGGGATCGATATAATCCATCCCCACCTTAAAGGTCTGGACTTTCAACCGGCGGGCAAGAAGAGAAGCAATGCCAAGGGTAATACTCGTTTTACCGGATCCTGACCGGTCTCCAGCGATCATCAGGGCCTTCATCGCAGGCTCCGCAGCACAGCCCCGAACTCACTCTCCACGATCGCCCGCACCCCCAGAGTCTTGGGGTGGAGATCTACCTCCACCACCACATGAGCATGCCCCAGGTCGTGGAGGGGCTCCACTTGCCGAGGGCCATTGGTGATGGAAAACATTTCTATCCCATCGGTATAGTCCCTGGGAACCGCATGGGGTACCCCGGCGAGAAGAGCAAACGCGGGCGCCTGTTCCTGCAGCCAGTGCCCGACCAGGTCCCCATTTGCCCCGTACTCATCCAGCGCCCCCATGAATACCGGTGCTACTCCCCCTGTCACCATCCCCTCGCGGATACGGGCTGCGTCCCGCCGCACCTTGGGCAGACCGCGATCCTCAAGGTTAGCCCCGTACACAATCGACGCCAGGGGGCAGGTATCATGGAGGGCAAGCAGGGGATCAGCGAACATGTACGCTGTCTCCTTCTTAGCATTCAGCACCGCAACCCCGTGCGCTCCCTCATCGGCGAGCTGGAGCAGTCGGGAGGCAACTTTATGTTTGAGGTCTCCCCGCGAGGGTTCGATATACGGCTTGGAGGCCGCTCCCCGCAAGCGTTCCACCTCATTTGCCTTGTCAAGGAGAAACCGTTGCCGTTCTAGCTCTTCCCTGCTGATCCAGCCGGCATCGGCTGCGGGTTCGAGGGCAGCCATCACCCCTGCAATATTTTCTCGGAAACCGGCGTGAATGGGGACAGCGATAGTGGGAGTGGTAATCTCTGCAGAGTCGATGGCAGCGGCCATATCCTCCCCGATGATCATGGAGACGCAGGTCCCGATCACCGCCATGCGGTGGGGCGAGAACCGTGCTTCCGCATACCGCAGCACCTGTTCGAGCGAGGACTGCCCTCCGAAGATGAACTCGTTATCAGAGAGCGAGGTGGTAAGGACCCGCATCCCATCCTCCTCCAGGAGCCGGGCGTGCTTGAACGAACAGCCGGACGGCCCGTGGAGAATAGCCACGTCCACCTCCAGATCCCGCACGGTATAGAGGGCAGCGACGATTGAACTGGGCCGGGGCTGGATGTACTGCATCAGTCACCTCCACATCTTGACAGCGAGTACAATGCTCCCGTCCCTGGTAAGTTCTTTCGCCAGCCGGTATCCTTCTGCAAGGGTGGCCACGCGGGGGGCATGCAGTTGTGCCTGGAGTGCTGCTGCACGCTCTCCCACCAGGACCACCTGCGTGGGTTTGATGGCGAGGAGTGCCTTCTCCATCTCCTCTACCCCGAACCCCTCGCAGACGGTGTGCGACTCCTCTCCAATGACCAACGTCAGCCGGGGATCTCCGCGTACTTCCCGAGCGTGGCGGGCAGCATCGATGGTCCTTTCTCCATCGACTCCGCTGTTCGCACTATCAACGATGACCGTTGTCCCTTCCCTCCTCACCGCCATCCTCCCTTCCAGCGCGGTAAAATTCCCAAGGGGCGTGGGATCGACCCCCAAGAGGCAGGCAGCGGCCGCTGCCAGTGCCAGGGGCTTGCGGTACCCGCTGGTACGGAGCAGGGGATTGGAAAATGTCCAGGTCGCATCTCGCCACCGGCAGGTGCAG
>JAJRCM010000131.1 GCA_028678965.1 Methanomicrobiales archaeon
ATCTCGTCTTCAGTTACCCCTTTGAATTTTTCAAACATCCTGGTTCCTGTGATTCCCCGGCCGACCTGGAATGAAGAGAGCGTATACGCTGCCGGTTCCTCTTTAATCACCCACCAACGCAGGGGATGGATCGTAGGAATGGTAGTACCGGGAGTAGTGAAGGCAATATATAGTTTCAGAATGGTTCTGATCCCGATAACGCATAAGCAGACACTGATATAGAAGGTATTCTCAGCAAGGTTAGCTATTCCGCTGGCAACCAAAAGAAGATAACTCACCGTAATAACCATCAGAAGGAGACTCGGTCCCGGAAAGACCCCCAGGGTGATCTTCCTCGCTGTGGCCGGGTAAAGCAACGGGATACCGGGAAAGGCAAGAGCATCAAGTACAAGATGCAGACATGCTCCCAGCACCATGAAGAGAAGTGTGGTCAATCCAATGACAGGAGCGTTTCCCATACCGCCACTAATCATGAGCATACCCAGTGCAAGAAAGGCGAGGCATGAGACCGCCACGGCCCCTACCACACTGTGGGTGAATCCGCCATGGGTGAAGATGAAGAGCCGGGGGTCATGATCAGACAGGGGTTTGAAAAAAATATCAATATCTGGAAGCACCGCTCCGATGATGGCATAGGGTGCATACATCCCATTGCCGGTGAATAGGAAGAGGAGAAACGTGGAAAGGGCGTGTGTGAAACTGTCCACAGGTTCGGTTTGGTGCATGGTACCTATAATACCTGCCATTCTCCCATCATTTGGGACTAAGGTACTACGTACGTTCTACCGACCATCGAAAAGCTTAATGGCATCAGATGGCTTGAGAGGTACGGGGGTATCGATGGTGATACAACGTGATCTGGGAAAAGGAGTGCCGAGTATTCTCGACCGTGCCTACCGTGAGTACAAAAAGCACCTGAAAGTGGAGGAAATCATGAGCCGCAATGTGGTCACCACAACCACAGACGCCCCTCTCGATGAGGTGGCAAAGACGATGGGAGAGAAGCACATCGGGAGCCTGCTTGTCGTAAAGTATGGGACACCGATCGGGATTGTGACCGAACGGGACCTGCTCTCCCGAATACTCGCCAAAGGCATTGGTCTCAAAGGGACGATCGTGGATAGGATAATGTCCTTCCCGCTCATCAAGATCTGTCCGACGGCAGAGATAAAAGAAGCGGCACGAACCATGATTCAGAAGAAAGGGAGACTCGCCGTATTTGAGTGTGGCGACCTGGTAGGGATCATCACCGCCTCAGACCTGACCAGGAGTATACCTGAAGCCCCTGAGACCTTGATGACCGTCGATGAGTACATGACAAAAAAGGTGGTGACGGTCAACGAGTCAACCAGTGTCGCTACTGTAGCGCGGATTATGGGAGAAGAGCGGATCGGGAGCGTTATTGTGACAAGGGAAGGGAAACCGGAGGGTATCTTCACCGAGCGAGATCTGCTCTCCTCATTCCTTGCGCATGAACGACCATTGAGTACACCGGTAGGAGACGCATGTTCCTCACCGCTTATTACCGCTTCTCCCGGGATAAGCATTCATGAGGCTGCAGAGATGATGGCCACCCGGCATATCCGGCGGCTCCCCCTTGTGAAAAAGGAAGAACTCATGGGGATTATCACCGCACGTGACCTCGTTGAAGCCTACGCAAAATGAGTACGGACCATCAAAGTGCTACTCACCTTTTCCTTTTTTCGTTTCAGTGCCAATGAGCCGTTGGGATAGTCCAATCGATGCCAATATGAACCGACGATATTTCACAAGATGGTGCAAGTTCCGGATCCTAGTGCAGGGAATTATTCGTGTCGTTGACTCAAAAGAGGGATAAGGGGAGAACTCATCTCTTCAGTCTTTTTAGTATCCAGGCCATATTCGCCCCCAGGTTGCGCATGGTCTCGATCCCTTCTGCATCCTTTTCGACATCACCAGGATGAAGACCTATCCCCAGGTTCCAGTACGATGACCCCACTGTAAACATATTACTGATACCAAAGAAGTGGTTGATTGTATCATAGACGTGGATAGCACCGGCCCGGCGAACCGCGACCACAGCTGCTCCCACTTTGCGGGCATAGAGTCCTCCGTTTGCTATTCCTACGAACCCCGCCCGATCGATAAGGGCTTTTGTCTCTGTACTGACATCAGCAAAGTACGTCGGTGATCCGATGATGATGCCATCTGCGTCAGCCATTTTTGCTATGCAGGAGTTGACAAAATCATTCTCGATCACGCACTTCCGGTCCTGATTCTCAAAACATTTCCCACAGGCAGTACATCCGTGAACCTTCTTCCCTCCGATCTGGATGAGTTCTGTTCGAATCCCCTCTTCCTTCAGGGTATGGAAGACATGTTTCAGAAGACGCTCGGTATTTCCACCCTTCCGTGGGCTCCCGTTCAATGCAACAACCTGCATGAAAAGATGGTTGGAGATAGGAGGGTAAATAGTAAAAGGGCACCGAAGGTCATCGTTTCACGGCCATCTTTGAATGACATCCGTCGCAGAAATATTTTTTTAAATAGAATAGTCCTCCTTCAAATCCCCCTTAAAAGGATGAGTTTGCTGTTTGTTCATTTCCTAAGAAGAGCCCTCTACCACTCCAGTTTCTGGTCCGACACTCTCACTGCTAATCTCAGGTGATGGATGTTGTTTCTGAAAAAAAATATAATGAAGTACTTACTTCTTGACCGCCTCTTCCAAGGTAATGGCGGGAGAAATTTTAGCGACACCGAGGCTGCTGAAAGGATAGGTGATCTTGAGGAGGGCTTCTTCATCCGGGGCATCAAAGATGGCTAACGAGGTATGCCTCCCGATGAGGAGGACACGGTTCATCAGCTTCACTTCAGGTGGATACCTGAAGTGCTTCCACAGCTCGAGGACCCTGGTCATATGATCGGGGTCCCATTTAAACCAGAGGACAAACAGCATGCGCAGTCACCTCGCATCCCAGTAAACAGCCCCTTTATAAAATGGTATGGGTAATCCAT
>JAJRCM010000019.1 GCA_028678965.1 Methanomicrobiales archaeon
ACGTACTTCACGGTGTCGTTACCACTCAGGAGGGAGGAGAAGCTGCTATCAGCCTTTACGGTCACCAGGTATATGCGGTCTCAAATATTCAGGTAGGCCGCAAGGTCTTTGCTTGTTTCCGGGCTGAAGATGTGACCATAGACCTTGAACCACGGACCCTGACCAGTGCACGGAATGTCTTCTCCGGGACCATCCGCACGCTCACCCCCGTAGGGCCGTTCGTTGACGTGACGATCGATTGCGGATTTCCCATCACCTCCATGGTGACCATCCGTTCGACAGAGGACCTTGGGCTTGCTCCCGGTAAACAGGTATGGATTACCTTCAAGGCAACAGCTATCCACGTCCTCCCGGAGGAAACAGAAAGTTAATTAATTTTAATTAATTTTTCCTATTTAGAAAGTATTAATTATTGATACTTGCCACGGTACTATGCCTCACAACGGGCAGTGAGGTAGTCAATCGATCCATGTTGACCTTGAGGGACTGAGCACCAAACGGTCATTCACAGGCACCCATCAGTGCCCCGGTATCCTTTTTTTATACTGCTAAACGATGAATCCACCCTCTTTTAACAAGCAGGAGTAAGGGGATACTCTCTATCACTTTGCATTGAAGCATCTCTCTTCCTTTTAGGGACGATCAATCCTCCCTGATCGTTTGATGAGAAATTTATTAGTACTTGAAAAGGTTGTCGTCCAAGATTCTTCTATGTCGCGATGTCGGAATGATTCAACGGAGGTGGCAGAGTCGAAAAAAGAACCACCTTGTACTTATCCGCGAATCACTTCTTGGTAATAGCCATTTCGTTGCTCTACGAAAAGAATGGCCTTTCCCTCAATGAGGGCAGGCTTAGGAAACTTCCTGAATGCCACCTCTCCTTCTCGTAGCTCATAACCATCAAGTGTCCTCACCACGTCAATCCCTGCATTAAGAAGGTCAGGCACTCGCTGGGCGCTAGTGAGGGTGCGAAGCCGCCCCTTCATGATGAATCGGCCATCGTTGCCAGTGGCAGCAAGGCCAATGCCAGCGAGTGCCCCAATGATCCCGTCTTTCGTTCCTGCAAGTCCCTCGAGAAGAATTCCGTTCTCCGCCGCAACCATCAAAGCCTGATCCTGGGTGAGGACGATTTTTTGGGCATCAACTCCAAAAGAGGTCACTAAACTACCTATCTGCGTTCCGGATCCGACGGCAAGTCCAGGATCACTCCCCTCAATATAACATTCCTGAAGCGTGTTCTTAGCAATATAGAACACTCGATCTCGTGCAGGAATCCCATCGCCCGTGATATGGATAACTGCAGAACTGTTATGTGATGTGTAGGGGATAGATGGGTGAACAAGGAGCTGGTGGCGTGTAATACCATGAACTGGATACTCAAGCGAAATTCTTGCTGCTATGATCCGGGCCATCTTTCCCGTTCCGGGCTGTTCTAGGGTGTCTGTGTCATCGATGCCAAGGTAGATGGTCATGAGGTATTCCTGCACTATGCGATTTGTATCCTGTAGATATGGACGGCGAATGATAAAACACTGTGGACTGAATAGCTATTTGATACGAGGGAAAATCTCTCCTCATTCTTGTCTGATTGTCGCCCCAGCTACAATAAAATGATATCTCTCGGTAGCAGTCAGGGTTAGCCAAGTTAGATGTAAGTGGTTAACCGCGGGCGAATAATAAAAAAAACATTCATTGAAATGAACCACGTCTCTTAACAGACCGCTCGATACAACGGCGTTTCAGCGAGCCCTGATGACTGTTCCAATCCGCTTACCATTCAGGGCGCGGGCGATATTCCCTGGCACGTGACCATTTACTATCCTTATTTCACGGATGTGATGGGCGTAGGGAAGGAGCTCAACCACTTTCGGTTCCAGGACCATGTCTTCCATGTTCATCGCAAGGAGCTTCGACGCAGTGATATCAGGAATGAGCTCAGAATCGGGAGAGGTGGCCGGGTTGCTCGTGAAGAGCCCATCGACATTTTTCACGAGGATACAACTCCGGGCTCCCAGTACCTCGGCCATGAGAAATGCACCGGTATCGGTCCGGAAACTCGGGATTCCCCCGAATTCGGTGGGGGGTTCATAGAGGCCATATGGGGGGGTCCCATGAATCACTGGAAGTACGCCGAGGTCCATGAGCATGGGGAGTTCGAGGAGATCGCTCTGGTGAATCCTCACACCATGGTAAGGTGAAAGGAGGATGGAAAACATGATCGCATTCTGCTCGCTCACCTTGCCGGCGAGTTCGGCGAGCACACCGGTGGGCATACCGAGATCGAGACCGATGTCCATAATGTGGCGGACACGGACACCCCCTCCGGTCACGATGAGCATCTTGTGCTCCTGCGAAAGTTCTCCTATCTCCTTCACAAGTGGTTCGACCACCCCTCTTCCAAAATCGATGATCCCGTGACCCCCGATCTTGACCACGTTCAGGTCGGGCATGATGCGGAGCTGGGACCGGTCAGCATAGGACTGTAGGAGCTCCCTCCTCACCAGGGATTCTCCCTGAAGCTTGTTGGGGACCTCGAATCGTTTCCGGTGCATACATAGTATTATGTGCTCGTTCACATAATAGGATGGTTTATATACCAGATGGTATATATCAATTGATATAACAGTTGGTTGGAGGCATGGTAGCACGATGAAAATTTACGTGCGGGGTCGCCAGAAGGTTGGTGAGGGCGTCAAGCAGCCGATGTTCAGGATTGTTGCCGTCACCGGTGGGCAACTGCAGATCCAGGCAATCCATTTTAGAAAGGTGGAGATCGAGCAGATAGCGAAGGATGTGGGAGCACAGGTCGTTTATCTCGAACATTCTCCCGAAAAGGGCAAGAAAAAATAATTCTTTCCTATCTTTTTCAAACTAACAGTAATCGCCTTTGGTGAAAGAGTACCTCTTGATAATGGGTGAGTTTATGCCGTTCTATGCCAAGTGGTACCTGCTGAATCCCCATGGTGGCACTGGATATCGATACCATATTTGATGCAGCGGCAAAGATCCAGTTGATCATTGAAAAAAATCTCTCGGTGAATTTTACCCAGCAAGGGATCAGTATCAAGTTACCCACCACCCGGCGGCTTGCCGAATTCTTCGATATCCCTCACTATTACATCCTTCCCTATTTTGCCATGATGGAGCAGGATAACCTCGTCACCCGTGCAGAGCGGGTGGGGATAATGACCACCGCGAAAGGCACCAAGAAGCTTCTGGAAGTGATGATGAAACACTACCGTACTGAGTCAGAGGCGATTCTCGGTCCTACCATTTTTCAGGAGCTTCAACGCAAAGTGACTGAATCAGGATAGCCCTTCCGTTGCTTCATCTCAGCTGCCATCCTCTTCTTAATGAGGACCGAGAGATAATAGCTCCCCATGCGGGTGACGACGCTCGCCAGCGGAAGCAAGGGTAATTGCACCTATGTCGAGGGTGCAAGCGGGGCACTCCTTATCGATGCAGGCCTGAGCGCCCGCGATATCACGACGAGGCTCACCGCGGCGGGCGGTCGCTTGGATCTAATTCGGGCGATACTTGTCACCCATGAACACGTGGATCATGTTCGGGGGGTGGTACCGCTCGCCAGGAAGCTTCACGTCCCCATCATCGCGTCCGGTGGGACGTTATCAGAGGTCCTGCGCTGTAGGGGCTCCCGCCCCGGCCTCAGCACCACCCTCTGCAAAACCAGCGAGTTGTATCATGTGGAGGAATTTACCATCCGTCCCTTTTCCACCTCCCACGATGCCTTGGAACCCTATGGGTTCTGTGTCAGTGATGGGAAGGCACGGTTCGGATGCTGTACCGATACCGGGATGCTCACTCCGGAAATGATTGAACAGCTTCGAATATGCGATATGGTGATGCTGGAGAGTAATCATTGTCCGAATATGCTAGCCGGTGGTCCATATCCGCCAGCGCTGAAACGGCGCATCAGGTCAAAGCGGGGCCATCTCTCCAACCAGGCAGCGGCGGAAGGTGTCCGGGCGCTGGGTAGAGACGTCCCTATCATTGAGCTCTCCCACCTTTCCGAAATCAACAATACCCCAGCAAAAGCCCGTGCTTCAGCGAGAGGGGGGCTCGGTCTCTTTGCTGACGAGGTTGACCTGATCATCGCACTCCAGCACGAGATCTCCCCCACCCGACTCTTCTAATATCCTGCAGCGAAACACATATCCTCTCCACTGTGAGAATCTCCGGACGGGATTACCCCATGCGGTTTGCCGACTTTGCCCGGTACTGCGAGCGTTTAGAAGCGATGTCAGGGCGGCTGGAGATGATCGAGCTCGTCAGCGAGATGCTCTCCACGCTCTCCGATGATGAACTACCGGTCGTCGTGCGGTTTATCATGGGAAAGATCTTCCCTGACTGGAGCCCACTCAAACTGGGCATCGGGCCGAACCTTCTCTACGAAGCAGTAGGGTATGTGGTGGGGAAGAAGAAGGAAGCCGTGATCCAGGAGATCAACCGGTCTGGCGATGCTGGCCGGGCGATTGAGCACCTGGTTGCGAACAAAGAACAGACCTCGTTCTTCACTCAGGAACTCGATACCGCTGACGTGTACCGTGAGTTTGAACATATTGCCCAGATTGAAGGGAAACGATCCCAGAGGGAGAAACTCCTCGCTGTGCGGAAGCTCTTTGCCAATACCTCGCCACACGAGGCGAGGTATCTTGCCCGGCTGATGCTTGAGGAGCTCCGCATTGGCGTGGGAGAGGGAAATGTTCGGGATGCTGTCGCCAAGGCATTCAAGGTCTCCCCTGAGCTTGTGGAGCACGCCTTCCAGGCCATCAACGACCTGGGGGAGGTGGCGAGACTGGCGAAACAGGGTGAAGGAGCGCTGGGCATTGTCCACATCGAGCTCTTCAGACCGGTGAAGATGATGCTTGCCCAGCAAGGTACCATTGCTGACATGGTAAGGGACCATGGGGCAGTAGCCGCAGAGTTCAAGTACGATGGGTCGCGGTTCCAGTTCCACAAACGGGGCACCACCTGTCGCCTCTACTCCAGAAAGCTGGAGGATGTGACCAGCGCACTTCCTGATGTGATCCGGCGTCTTGCGGCGGCAACCGATCATGATGTGATCCTAGATGGGGAGGTCATCGCGGTGAAGGACGGGATGCCCCGCCCCTTCCAGTTCGTCCTCCGCAGGTTCCGTCGGAAGTATGAGGTTGCCTCCTATATTGAAGAGATTGAACTCGTCCCCCATGTCTTTGACATTCTCTATCTCGATGGTAGGATGCTGATCGATCTCCCTTTCGCTGAGCGGAGGAAGAACCTGGAAACAGCACTCCGAGCATATATCGCTCCCCAGCTGCAGGGGGATGATGTAGGGGCTCTGGAAGGGTTCTACCAGAAGGCATTAGACGAAGGCCACGAGGGGATTATGATCAAAGATCTCTCTTCCCGGTACAGTCCTGGTGTTCGGGGGAAGAACTGGGTGAAGATTAAACCGGAGGTCGACACGCTCGATCTCGCGGTTATCGGGGCAGAGTGGGGTGAAGGAAGGAGGGCTCACTTCTTTGGATCCTACCTCCTTGCCTGCCTGGACCAGGGACTCCTATTACCAGTGGGAAAGGTAGCTACCGGAATAAGTGACGAGGCCCTTGCTGAACTCCATGATCTCTTCAAGGAGATGGTTATCTCGGAGGCAGGGAAAGAAGTCACCTTTGAACCCTCCATTGTCTTTGAGGTCGGGTACTCAGAGCTCCAGAAGAGTCCTAATTATGAGAGCGGGTTTGCCCTCCGCTTCCCACGGTTCGTCCGGGTGCGGGCGGATAAAGGTATTGACGAGATAGACACCCTGGAAGGAATTAAAAAGAGGTTTAATCAGAAGCCTTCTTCCGGAGAACCCTGAATTTTTCCCTTCGATCATCTCCCTCCACGTAGGCAAAGTATTCTGACCCATACCCATGGACATCGTAAAAGGTCACCTCCCCGTTGAATTCGGTGTATTTGGTGTACACCCGTGTCCCATTCATCTGTTTCAGGATTACTTTTACATCAGGGAGCGGGTCATCCTTCTCCCGATCGAGTACCTTGAAGGTGAGGGTAGGGTTGAGCGGCTCCAGCTCCACTTCATCCCGCTCTATCTTTGGGGGCATCCTGCTCCTGGTGGGGGTTCCGTAGGGATTGAAGAAGGGATTCCCCTGGAGGGAAACAACAAGGTAGATCCCGACAAGGAAGAGGATGAGACCGATAGCAGCGATGGCTAGGATTCCGACACTGGTGGAGCTGAAATACGCTTGCAGCACAAGCACCATCCACTGGAACGTAGCGACTTGTGCACCTATCGCGATGAGTATCAGGATAGAACTGATAAACAGGAGGCTCCCGGCAGCCACAAAGATAAAGGCAAACAGCATCCCCACAACATAGACAACCGAGGACTGCTCTATCTCTGCTCCCGCTCGATAAAAAATACGCTTGAGAATGGCCAGGAAGAAGCCCAGCAGGAGAATGCCTGCGATGAGGATGATAAAGTAGTCCTGAATGGTAAGGGCTGCGGTGGGGGTGACCTCCTGAGCTGCGGTAACCGGCTGGATGAGGAAGGGGAGGAGAAGTGGGGTAATTCGGTGATTGAACATATGATCAGAAGAATCGGTCTTCTGCTACATATGTATTATTCTTATGGTTGCACGCCGGGAAAATCGGAGAGCACCCACTGGGATTTGAGCCGGGGCAGCAGGTGGCTGTGACGAATCCAATTGGTCGAACCAAGGAGAGAAGAGATGGCTCCTGCCGCTATATCGATGTTGTCGAAGGTCATCGGATTCTCCTGGAGAGCTTTTCTCGTGACTTCCCTAATCACCCAAGTACCCAGAGGTGCCCAGTACTCCTGGGAAACACTCCGCACAACCAGTACCCGTGCTGTGCGGTGTATGCCGGTGAGATGCTCAGCGACGGCAAGCCGGGCAGCGTAATACGCCCCGGAGATGGATGAATAGGCTGTTCGTTTCCGCCGTTCTCCATCTTCGAGAATTATATCATTCTCCCCTCCCCACAGGCTGTGTTTCCCCCATATCTCAATCATCTCAAAGCTCCAGTCACCGGGAACGAGAAGGCAGATGATGGTATTCCCATAGAGGGTGGTGGAGAACAGTTGAATATGATCCAGCGAATGAGCTCGAAGAAGGCGGGATCTCAGACCGGAAAAGACCATATCATCGGTCGCTGTGATTGCCCACCGGGTGGGAACCAGTCGTCTCCGCCGCCCGAGCAGGCCGGAGGTGAGGAGCTGGGAAATACGATAGACGTCTATATTCGCCTCCCGCAGAATAGTACAACCTTGGGCAGCACCCAGATCTGTATCGGTAGTGACGCGATCCACCACTCGATCTATACGAGGGTGATCTACCACCTGGAGTCTCCTTATGCTGCCGGAAAGCCCGATGGGAGTGACCGTTCCGTCGAAGATGAGATCGAACCGTGGAGGACGCTCAAAGGCAACTTCAACTTCCAGTGGTTGGCTGGAGAGCGCAATCTCCTGCAGGGATGAAAGATATGTCTGTGCGGATATTGTGCCCCGTATTGTGCGGGCTCTGATGGCGATGATCTGTTCAATATCCAGTTCCTGTGCGATCCATTCGGGTGGTTGATCAGCATCAGTAGACATTAGAGGACCGCTGCGGGGGCGGGGATAGCCCAGACTTCCCACAAACACCGAGGGAGCACACCCTGCATACTGTTCCGAGGGAGAAACACTCACCTGTGCCCGGAATCGGGAGAGCACGGGGCA
>JAJRCM010000132.1 GCA_028678965.1 Methanomicrobiales archaeon
CCCAACCGGCCGATGAGTATGGAGGCAACCAGCGGTAAGAATCCCATCAATCACATCGGGAAGATCTACAACCTGCTCTCTACCCGGGTCGCCCAGCAGTGTGTGGAACAGGTGGAGGGGATCGATGAGATCTATATCCGGTTCCTCTCCCAGATTGGCCAGCCCATCGATCACCCGCTGGTGGCAAGCGCCCAGGTCCTCCCCAAACGGGGGACAAAAGGGGATGTCATCAACCGGGAGATCAACGCGATCATCGAGGATTCCCTCGACCATATTTCCCAGATAACCCTCAAGGTCATCAATGGTGAGCTCAAGACGTTCTGATACCGTGCGGCTTGCTATCCCCAGCAAGGGAAGGATTGCCCAGCCGGTACGGGAGCTGGTGGAGAAGAGCGGTCTCCACCTCATTGAAGGTGACGAGCGGCGTCTCATCGCCCGAACTCTCGATCCCCACGTGGAGGTTCTCTTCGCCCGGCCGATCGACATCCCCGGGTATGTGGAGAGCGGAGCGGCTGACCTGGGCATCACGGGACGGGACATGGTTGCCGAACGGTGCTCTCAGGTGGACGAGCTGCTGGATCTGGGGATAGGGAAGGCACGCCTGGTCGTTGCGGTACCAGAAGAAGGAGCCGTGGGCGATGTCCGCGACCTGGAGGGGGCACGGGTAGCCACCGAGTTTCCGAACCTTGCCTCCGCGTATTTCCAAGCCCAAGGAGTGACGGTCCAGCTGGTACCGGTGAGCGGTGCCTGCGAAGCGACCCCGTATCTCGGGCTTGCCGATGCCATCGTTGACCTGACCGGTTCCGGCACCACCCTCCGCACGCATCACCTTAAGGTGATCGCAGTGGTGATGGAGTCAAGCACCATCCTGATAGCCGGAAGGGCAGCACAGCAACGAGCGAAGGAGAAGATAGAGGAGATCACCCTCGCCCTGGAGAGCGTCATCCGCGCACGGGGGCAGTGCTACCTGATGATGAATGTCCGGCGGTCAGCAGTTGATGAGATACGTACCATTCTTCCCGGGCTCTCCGGTCCCACGGTGATGGATGTCGCCTCCCAGGAGGACCTGGTCGCCGTCCATGTGGTGGTGTCCGAAGACCGTATCTACCGGCTGATCAGCCTCCTGCGAAAGGCAGGGGCGCGGGATATTCTCGTGGTGCCCATCGAACGGATGATCCGGTGAGAGGATGATGAGGATCTTTCCTGCGGTCGATGTGCTGGAGGGGCGGTGTGTCCAGCTGGTGCAGGGGCAGCGGGAGAAAGCGACGTTCTATGGTGATCCCCATACCTGCGCCTGGCGCTGGATCAGGGAAGGTGCTGATGCCCTCCACCTTATCAATCTCGATGGAGCATTTGGTGCCTCGGGAAAGAATGTTGCCCTGATACGCCGCCTGATTGAGGAGACCGGGGTGATGACCGAGCTGGGGGGTGGTATCCGGACCAGGGAGGATGCAATCTCCTGGCTGGAGACGGGGGTGGATCGCATCATCCTCGGCACCCTTGCCATCAGGGATCCTCCCCTCCTCGGTCTCCTCGCCACTGAATACGGATCTGAGCGGATCATGGCCAGTGTAGATGCCCGGGGAGGACAGGTGGTGATCGAGGGGTGGAGGGAACCATCCGGGGAATACCTCAGATGGGCAAAGGAATTCGAGGCGCAGGGTGCCGGTGCCCTTCTCTTCACGAATGTGGATATCGAGGGGCTCCAGCAGGGCATCCAGCCTGAACCCATCAAAGCACTTCTCCAGGAAATCGACATCCCGGTGGTGATAGCCGGGGGTGTATCGAGCACCGCTGATGTCCGCCTCCTCCGCACGCTGGGGGCGAGCGGGGTGGTCCTGGGGTCGGCGCTGTATAGCGGAAAGATCACCCTACACGAGGCAATGGAGGCAGCAGCATGAGATCAGGAACTATGGAACGAAAAACGAAGGAAACGAACATCCAGGTGAAGGTCACGGTGGAGGGTGAGGGAACCTGCTCCCTGCAGACGGGCATTCCCTTCTTCGACCATATGCTTACCGCCATGGGACGCCATGGGAGACTCGACCTCACCATCACCGCTACGGGAGAGCCGGAAGGAGATCACCACCACCTCATCGAGGATGTGGGTATCGTTCTGGGAGGCAGCCTGAAAAAGGTGATAGGCAGCGGCACAGGGATCCAGCGGTTTGCCCACGCCGTGATCCCCATGGACGAGGCATGTGCACAGGTAGCTATCGATGCTGGAGGGCGGGGATATCTGGTATTCAGGGGAGAGTTTGGAGGCCCATCGGTGGGGGGTATCCCCCGGGATGTGATTGAACACTTCTTCTACAGCGTGTGCATCAATGCTGGGATCACCGCTCACGTGACGTTTACCGGCTCAAACGATCACCACAAGTGTGAAGCGATATTCAAGGCCTTCGGGATTGCCCTCGGTGAAGCGCTGTCACTATCCCCGGGAACGCGGGGAGTCCCCAGCACCAAAGGTAGCCTTTGAGTGTCAGGATGAAGATTGATAAGAAAAAAGGATGGGAGTGAAGTCAGGCGGACTTCGTCGCGAGTTCCACGTCCTCTTCCTTGATCGTCTTCCGGCCGGCGTGCATGGCGAGCCTGTTGGCCTCCTTGGTGAGGTTGGCAATGTATGCTTCCGCCTTTGTCACAAGGGCGGCAGCAGCATCACTGCCTACCCGCTCTGCACCATTCTTCTTTGCGATTCGAACAACCGCAGCAATAGGTAAGTCTGCCATTCAATTCCACCTCAAAAAAAGGTGTATCAGTGAATATATAAACATTTCGTAGATTCTCGAAATTTTACGTGTCTCTTTCCACTTTGGGGCATATACGGGGTTGGATTGAATTCAATGCCCTACCGAGAGATAC
>JAJRCM010000133.1 GCA_028678965.1 Methanomicrobiales archaeon
ACATTCTTCGTGGGGTTGCTTTTTGCCGTTATCCTCGCCATCATCATCTCGCTTATTTCCATCATCGGCATCATCCGCTTTGCCCGGACTGGAAGCATGGGAGATGCTTTCAACTTCGGTGCCATCTTGACCCATATTGGGAAAATCGGTTGGATCTCGTACGTAGTTTCCCTCATCATTGTCGGCGTCGTCTACATGGTTGTCGCAGTCATTATTAACCTCATCCCATTTATCGGAGGCTTCCTCAATTTCATCATCATGCCGGCATACGCGATATTCATCTACCGGGACCTGACTTTGATTTACGATAGTGTACCAGCCTGATTAAACCCAATACTCCCTTTTTTCGTGTCTGATTACTAAATCACCAAGGTTTTTATAGCAATGGCATCAACATTGAACCGGTGCAACCCACTATGAGTGATCGTTTTATTCGCTGAACGAATCCGTTTTTTTGACACCACCCTGCGGGATGGTGAACAGACACCTGGTGTCTCGTTATCACCTGATAAAAAATTGAAGATCGCCACCAAGCTCGCCGATATCGGTGTGCATGTCATCGAGGTGGGATCAGCTGCTGCTTCTGAAGGAGAACGGCAGGCCATCCGTCTCATTGCTGATGCAGGCCTCACCGCAGAGATCTGCACCTATGTGCGGGCTACACGGGGGGATATAGACTATGCTGCCGACTATGGAGCTGATTCTGTCCACCTTGTCATTCCAGTGAGCGACCTCCATATCCAGAAGAAACTGCGAAAGACGCGAGAGGACGTCATGCGGATGGCACTGGAGGGGGTTACCTATGCAAAGGAACGAGGTCTCATTGTCGAACTCTCCGGAGAGGATGCCTCCCGAGCAGACCAGGACTATGTCTTCCGCGTCTTCTCCAATGGTGTTGAAGCGGGGGCTGATCGCCTCTGCTTCTGTGATACGGTAGGATTCCTCACTCCTGAACGGACACGGGAGATCATACCCCGCCTGTCCATTGCCCCCCTGAGCATCCATTGTCATGATGATTTTGGCTTTGCTCTAGCAAATACCATCGCAGCCCTCCAATCAGGCGCAAGCTGCGCTCATGCCACGATCAATGGGCTGGGGGAGCGAGCCGGTAACACGCCATTTGAGGAGCTGGTGATGAACCTTGAGATTCTCTACGGGCAAAAAACGGGTATCAAAACAGAGGAAATTTTCTCTCTCGCCACTCTCGTCTCCCACCTCACCGGAGTTCCGCTGCCTACCAACAAGGCGATTGTAGGGGAGATGGCCTTCACCCATGAGAGTGGGGTTCATACGCACGGTGTCCTGCGAGACGCGAGCACCTACGAGCCAGTGAAGCCGGAGCTGGTAGGAAGAAAACGGCGCATCATGCTGGGGAAACATTCAGGTACGGCAAGCGTGGCAGCTGCCCTCGTTGAACATGACTATCATCCCAGCGAAGTCCAGCTCAAGGAGATTGTGACGAGGATTAAAGGGATCGGGGACGAGGGAAAGCGTATCACTGATGCGGATCTCCTTGCCGTTGCCGATGCGGTGCTCAACCTCGAACGAAAGCCGGTCCTTTCTCTCCAGCAGTTCACCGTGGTAAGCGGGAGCAATGTCATCCCTACAGCCTCAGTAATCCTAACGGTCCATGGTGAAGAGATCACGAATGCCTCGACCGGCGCTGGTCCGGTGGATGCTGCCATCGGCGCTCTTCGCCGATCGGTGGCTGATGTAGCGGAGATACGGCTTGAGGATTACCACGTGGATGCCATCACCGGCGGAACGGATGCGCTGGTGGAGGTAACGGTAAAATTAAGTAAAGACGGGAAGATAATTACGTCTCGTGGCGCCCGCACCGACATTATCATGGCCAGCGTCGAAGCGGTGATCGCCGGAATGAACAGACTACTAAGGGAAGAACATGAAGACCGGAGCAAAAATCCTGGTTGAAGGACTGCAGCGCGAAGGGGTGGAAATTATCTTTGGCTACCCCGGCGGTGTAGTGCTGCCGATCTATGATGAACTCTACGAGTCATCATTACGGCACATCCTGGTGAGACATGAACAGGCAGCAGCCCATGCCGCCGACGGGTATGCACGGGCCAGCGGCCGGGTAGGGGTATGTCTCGCCACCTCCGGCCCCGGCGCCTGCAATCTCGTCACCGGGATTGCCACCGCTTATATGGACTCTGTTCCGATTGTGGCACTGACCGGGCAGGTTCCCACGAACCTCCTGGGTAATGATGCCTTCCAGGAAGCTGATATCACCGGCATCACCATGCCCATCACCAAGCATAACTACCTGGTGAAAAAGACTGCTGAACTTGGTAGGATTATCAAAGAGGCGTTTTTCATTGCCCGTACCGGAAGACCTGGACCGGTACTGATCGATCTCCCCAAAGATGTGAGCACTACCGCGGTCGATGAGACAAAGGCTTTTCCCAAGGAGATTACTCTCCGTGGTTATAAGCCAACCGTGACCGGGCATGCAAAGCAGATAACTAAAGCGGTGGAGCTCATCCAGAATGCTGAACGGCCTATCATATATGCCGGAGGGGGGGTCATCTCATCAGATGCTTCCGCAGAGCTCGTTGAGTTCGCTGAATGCATGGGGATTCCGGTCACCACCACCCTGATGGGTTTGAGTTGCATACCCTGTGACCATCCCCTGAACCTGGGCATGTTGGGGATGCACGGTACCGAATATGCCAATTTTGCGATCACCGAATCCGATCTCCTGATAGCCATCGGGGTGAGATTTGATGATCGCGTCACGGGTAAGGTACAGACCTTTGCCCCCCATGCGGTTATCATCCATATCGATGTGGACCCTGCAGAGATTGGGAAGAATAAAAAGGTGGATGTTCCGATTGTGGGGGATGCCCGATCGATACTCCAGGCAATGATCGCCCAGCTGAACCGATGCTCGGGGAGAGAGAAATGGCTTGAGCGGATTCGGCACTGGAAGAACAAGCATCCCCTCCGTTACAAGGAAGACGGCTGTCTGCGTCCCCAGTTCATCATCCAGCAACTCTCCAACCTTCTCAAAGGGGAAGGGATCATTGTGAGTGAGGTGGGGCAGAACCAGATGTGGACGGCGCAGTATTATTGCTTCCGAAAGCCGAGATCCTGGCTCACCTCAGGGGGTCTGGGGACGATGGGATACGGATTCCCCGCCTCGATGGGTGCTCACTTTGCCCGTCCAGATGAGACGGTTTTTGATATAGCCGGAGACGGTTCTTTCCAGATGAATATCCAGGAGCTGGGGACGGTCGCTCATTACCGCATACCGGTGAAGGTGGCAATATTGAACAACATGTATCTCGGGATGGTCCGGCAATGGCAGGAACTCTTCTATGACCGTCGGTATTCCTATACCGAATTGCCCTCCATCGATTTCGCCAAGATAGCCGCTGCCTATGGTGTGGATGGGATGAGGGTAGAGTCCTGTGATGAAGTGGTTCCGGCGCTGACGGCAGCGATAGAGACTGATGGACCATTCGTCATCGATTTCCGGATTGAACGGGAAGAGAATGTCTTTCCCATGGTGCCGGCAGGTGCCGCGATCAATGAGATGATCGGGGGGCACCCCCGATGAAAGCCCATACACTGAGCGTACTTGTGGAGAATAAGGCAGGAGTACTCTCCCGGGTCGCGGGTCTCTTCAGCCGGCGGGGATTTAACATCGAGAGTCTCGCAGTGGGCACCTGTGAGGAGCCCACCATGAGCCGCATGACCATTGTTGTCTTTGCCGATGATGCCCAGATTGAACAGGTCCAGAAGCAGCTGAACAAGCTTATCGATGTGATCAAGGTCTCGGATATTACTGATATTGAGACAGTGGATAGGGAACTAGCCCTGATAAAGGTGAACGCTGAACCTGGCACGGGACGGTCAGAAGTGATGCAAATTGCAGGCATCTTCAGAGCTCAGATTGTCGATGTCGGAGCAAAAACACTGGTACTCGAGGTGACCGGTGATACGGTCAAGATTGATGCTCTGGAGAAACTCCTGCGGCAGTATGGGGTGAAGGAGCTCTTAAGAACTGGTAAAATCGCCATGCTTCGTGGCGCGAAAACGGTTAAGAGTGAGAAATAAACTTCTTTTTCGCTTCCCTTTGCAGATACCTGCCATATAAATCGATTCTGTTATATGTTAACATGCTGCATAAGAGCAAGGTATGCTACTAGGACTTCCATTACTGACGGTTGTGGTTGTCGGGGGCGTCGTCCTCGTTGCCATTATTGCATTGCTCATCTGGGGTCTTCGATTTAAGGAGGTTGACGTATGATTGATCCCATCGCCGCTGGTCTGGTCGCCATTTATTTTATCGCCATGATCGGGATCGGGATCTGGGCATCAAAGAAGATCCAGACAATGTCTGATTACGTTGTTGCCGGACGATCACTCGGATTCTGGCTCTTCCTGATGCTCATGATCGGATCGGTATGTAGTGGAATGTCACTTCTTGGTGTATCCGGACTTGGATATAATGCCGGCTGGCCTACCATCTGGGAGCAGATCGCCGTCCCCCTCTCCATTAGTTTTTGCATAATCTTTTTTGGTGCAAAAATGCACAGAATTGCGAAAGAGCGAGGATACATCACTGTTCAGGATTACCTTGCTCACCGGTATGAGAGCCCAAAAACTCTCCGTGGGCTGAGTGCGATTGCAGGTATCATCGTATCCATGATATATCTTGCAGGCCAGTATACTGCCGTGAGCATTGTCCTGATGTGGCTCTTTAGTATCCCTCACTGGCTAGCACTTCTTATTGGTGCAGCAATCGTGACCGCGTATACGGTTATTGGCGGCCTGTATGCGGTAACCTGGACTACACTGGTTCAAGGGCTCATCCTGATAATTGGGGTACTTGTCATGGCTCCCCTGGTTATCATGACAGCTGGAGGGCTCACGCACATCAATGAGGTCATGGCTGCAGGAAAACCGGGATTTGTTGATCCATGGGTACTGAGCGGAACGTTCACTCCACCCTATATCATCTCCTTTTTCCTCCTCCTCGTTATTGGGCTTGCCTGTGCACCGCATATCATCAATAATCTTCTCGCGGTGAAAGATGCAAAATATTTCCGATGGACACCGCTCGTTGCCTTTGTTATTTACGGGATAGTCATGTTCCTCCTCAAGTTTGCAGGTTTTGCTGGATTCGTCCTGGTGAGGGAAGGGGCAATCACGTTACCGGCAGTGAAGAATGCTGGGGATTTTGTTTTTGTCTACGGGGTGCAGTATGCGATGCCCAGTATGTTCCTGTGGGGGGTATTTGCAGTGATTGTTCTTGCTGCGGTGATGTCCACCACTGACCGGCTCATGCTTACCATAGGTACCTACTTCAGCTGGGATGTTTACCGTAACCTCCTCAAACCAAGCGCTTCCGATGAAGAGGTTCTGTGGATCAGCAAGATATCGGTCTTTGCGGCGGCACTTATCACCCTAGTACTCGCTATCAGTCCACCGGATGCTCTTGTCTGGCTCATCTGGGCAGGTATCGGGATTATGTTTGCTACCTTTGCCGTCCCATTCCTTGCCGGCCTCTACTGGCGAGGGGCCACACGTGAGGGGGCTATCGCAAGTATGGCACTGGGATTACTTACTGCTCTTGCTTTTGGAGGAATTTCCTACTTCAAGATTATGGCACTCCCGGTGCATTTCAGTCTATTTGGGGCTGTTATTTCTTTCCTAGCTATGGTTGTGGTGAGTATGATGACTCCCAAAACGAGTACCTCAGTTCTGGATGAAACCTTTACCGGACCGTTCATCCAACCAAAAAAATAACCTTTTTTTAGTATATCCCACACCTTAACCGGTGCATTTCCTTGAGTACCTGAACCGCCCTGCAGAGTATACCTCTGGTCTTTAATTGATGACAGAGTCGATACACCGAAGCCTGGCTGAGTGAATGAGAACTTGCGAGCCGGGCGATCTGCGCAGCAGATACAGATCGCCTTTGGGATACTTCGATCAGTACCTGGTTCAGACAGATTTCCACACGTCCCGCTGATCGTACCCGTGCATGGAGTGCCCGGTGCTTCCGCAGGATTCCCTCCAGCTCCCGGATCAGGATTTCCTCACCGATGAAAGACCTCAGTTCATCCAGACAGCCAGCAATTGTTTTCATCTATACTTATTTGATAATTTTCTGTATTAAAATTCAAATAGTTTCGGTATAGACATTCATGAAACGTAACATACCTCGGTTTCATCATTATCCTGCAATTTTTAATTTATTATCAAATCACATAAAATGACAATTTTTTATTTAAATGAT
>JAJRCM010000134.1 GCA_028678965.1 Methanomicrobiales archaeon
AATGCTAACTCTGCCCATCCGTTCGAAAACCCCAATCCTTTCACCAATGGAATCGAGATATTCCTCATTCTGCTCATTCCCGCAGCCCTCCCGTTCACGTTCGGTGAAATGATCGGCGACCGCAAACAGGGGTGGGCACTCTTTACAGTGATGTTGGTTCTTTTCATGGTCGCGTTCATCTCCCTGTATGCTACAGAAGCATCCGGTAATCCCTTGCTGCATTCCCGAGGTGCGACCGGTATTTCTATGGAGGGGAAGGAGGTCCGTTTTTCACTGGGGGGAACCGCCCTGTTTGCGACGGCCACGACCGGGGTGTCATGCGGAGCGGTGAATGGGATGCTCGATTCCTTTACTCCCCTTGGTGGCCTCGTCCCAATGCTCCTCATCCTGCTGGGAGAGGTTGTTTTCGGGGGTGTGGGAACGGGGTTGTATACCCTTATTGCATTTGTGGTGATTGCGGTCTTCATCGCCGGGCTAATGATTGGCCGGACGCCGGAATACCTGGGGAAGAAGATTGAGGTGCGAGAGATGCACATGGCGATTATTGCGGTGTTAACGCCTGGTGTCCTTGTCCTTCTTCTCACCGGAATAGCCATGGTCATTCCTGGTGCAACCGGTGCCATCGCAAACCCAGGACCCCATGGGCTCTCCGAGATCGTCTACGCGTTTGCCTCTATGGCGAATAATAACGGCAGTGCATTCGCCGGGTTGGATAGCACTGAACTCTTCTACACACTCTTTGGTGCACTGGCTATGGTTATAGGGAGAGTCGTACCTGCTGCAGCGGTACTTGCGATTGCTGGATCCCTGTCACTGAAGAAGAAAGTACCTCCCAGTCAGGGTACACTGCAGACCGCATCGCCGTCCTTTGTCCTCTGGATGGTATTAGTCATTCTGATTATCGGGGTTCTCACCTTCTTCCCACTGTTCGCTCTGGGCCCTCTTGCCGAGCACGTTCTCATGACAGGAGGAATCTGAATGGCACGGAAGCGGTATCCAAAATTCCGCACCTTTGAGCCGGGCCTGGTGCAGGGAGCCTGCGTGGATGCAATCAAAAAACTCGATCTGAGACGGCAGAAGGGAAATCCGGTGATGCTGCTTGTTGAGATTGGAGGGATACTGACCACAGTAAGTTGCATTGTCGGGATCATCGTGTCGAGTGCCGAACCACCGCTCTTTACCCTGCTCATCTCTGTCTGGCTCTGGCTCACCGTGTTCTTTTCCAGCTTCGCAGAATCGCTCTCTGAGGGTCGGGGAAAAGCACGGGCTGCCTCACTCCGTGAATCACAGACAAGGGTGGTTGCAAAGAAGATTCACTCACCCCAGTTCGGTAGTTCGTATGAGGAGGTTCCTTCTTCGAATCTAGGGAAAGGAGATCTCGTCCTCGTACAGACCGGGGATGTCATTCCTAGTGACGGAGAGGTAATCAAGGGAGTGGCGCTCGTCAACGAAGCAGCTATTACCGGTGAATCGGCGCCGGTCATCCGTGAATCCGGGGGAGATCGGAGCGCAGTGACCGGTGGAACCTGGGTGATTGCTAATGAGATCATCATCAGGATCACCGCTGAGTCTGGGAATACCTTCCTTGACCGGATGATCGCCATGGTGGAGGGGGCAGAACGACGCAAGACCCCCAACGAGGTGGCGCTTGGTGTTTTACTCATCGCGTTGACCGCAGTATTTCTGGTAGTGGTGGGGAACATATTCCCGGTCGCTTCCTTCAGTGCAGCTATGAGCGGCACCGGATCACCCCCCACCCTCACCGTGCTCATCGCGCTCTTTGTCTGCTTGGCCCCGACCACCATTGCGGCTCTCCTGCCCGTTATTGGTATTGCCGGGATGGACCGGCTGTTCCAGAAGAATGTGATTGCCCTCTCAGGGAGGGCAATAGAAGCAGCTGGAGATGTGAATGTCCTGCTACTGGATAAGACGGGGACTATTACTCTCGGTGATCGCCAGGCAGTGGAATTTATACCGGTCACTGGGTGTTCTTGGGAGGAATTGGTTGAGGCATCATATCTCTCATCGATTGCGGACGACACCCCTGAAGGGAAGAGTATCGTTCGGCTCGTCAAGGAGAAGGCCCGTACAGACATATCGTGTCCTCCGGCCACACGATTCATCCCCTTTTCAGCCCACACAAGGGTGAGTGGAGCGGAGTGCGGTGGCACAACCTATCTCAAAGGAGCATCCGATGCGATCATCCGCACGGTAAAGGAACGGGGAGGCACAATCCCGTTGGATTTGGAAGCGAAAGTCACGGGTATTGCCACCGCCGGTGGTACCCCTCTCGTGGTGAGTAGAGACGAGACAATACTCGGGGTGATCTATCTCAAGGATATTTTGAAAACGGGGATACGAGAGCGCTTTTTAGATCTCCGCCGCATGGGTATCCGAACGGTGATGATCACCGGCGACAATAACCTCACCGCAGCTGCGATAGCTGCGGAGGCCGGAGTGGATGATTATCTTGCCGAAGCAAAGCCAGATGATAAACTCCATTTGATTCGTGAATACCAGAATGAAGGCTATATGGTCGCCATGACGGGTGACGGCACCAACGATGCTCCAGCCCTTGCTCAGGCTGATGTTGCGGTAGCCATGAACAATGGTACACAGCCAGCCCGAGAGGCTGCTAACATCATTGATTTGGACAGTAATCCTACCAAGCTCTTGGAGATTGTTGAGATCGGTAAACAGATCCTAATGACACGGGGAGCACTCACCACGTTCTCTATCGCCAATGATGTCGCGAAGTATTTTGCTATCATCCCTGCCGCCTTGCTGGGTATTTACCCTGGACTGGCCATCCTGAATATCATGGGGCTGGCAACACCCTTTACGGCTATACTATCGGCGGTCATGTTCAATGCGCTGATCATTCCACTCCTGATACCTCTCGCACTCAAGGGAGTGGGATTCCGGCCGATGCCCGCTTCACGCCTCTTCACCTACAACCTGATCCTGTTCGGGCTCGGTGGGATGATCGCACCGTTTATTGGCATAAAGTTGATCGATGTGGCTCTCTCTGCTTTGATACATCTGTAGGAGGACAAAGATGCACTCAATCAGCACCGCAGTGAAACTGTTCGGGATTCTCTTTATTCTCACAGGAATTATCTATCCTATCATAATCATGCTCGTCGCCACCACTGCATTTCCGTATCAGGCCCATGGCTCATTGATAACCAGCAACGACGGAACGATAATCGGTTCTGAGCTTATCGGTCAGAATTTCTCTCTCCCTCGATACTTCCAGAGTCGACCTTCGGCAACACTTGGATCCGCATACAATGCAGCCAGTTCCGGGGGATCGAATCTGGGACCTACCAATCCCGTCCTCCTTGAACAGGTCGCCGTGCGGATTCGGTTATTACAGGATCGTGGAATTAGAGATCCCATTCCCTCCGACCTTGTCACCGCATCGGCAAGCGGCCTTGATCCACACATCAGCCTTGAGGCCGCCCTTATCCAGGTGCCGGTAGTTGCACGGGAGCGTGTGTTACGGGAAGATGTGGTAATGGAGCTCGTGCTTTCCGAAGTGGAATGGAATAGTTTCCCGTTTACTCAACCCTATGTCAATGTGCTCTCCCTGAATCGAGCGCTGGATGGGATCTCTAATGGGGCGG
>JAJRCM010000020.1 GCA_028678965.1 Methanomicrobiales archaeon
GAGATAGTGATCGCGCATGGCTATCCCAACCAGGCGATCACCATGGTGCACAAGGAGGCGATCGCAGCCCTCACCGCTGAGTATTCGGTCGTAGGGGACGGGACCCGCTTGAACGACCGGGTGCCGAAACTCACCCCTGCCGATGTCCAGCACATTGAGGCACGGACTGGCTGCTCCTATGTACGACCGCTCCTGGGGTTTGGCAAGACCGAGGTCGAACGTTTGGCACAAAGGTTCTTTACCTTTGTCCAGGGTGACAGTGAGACGATCACCAGTGGAGATTATGAACACGAGCTGCGTGCAGCTCTTCGGGAAAAGGGACTGGATCCAGCGGCATTTTTTCCGCCGCACCATGACCAGTCGCTGGTCCGGGGACGCATGAACTGATAGGAGGAGGAACTATGAGCAAACTGAGTAAGGGCAGAAAGATTCGCCTGGCAAAGGCGTGCGAACAGAACCGGCGGGTGCCGGCGTGGGTTATGCTGCGGACGAAGCGGAATGTTGTCGCCCATCCGCAGCGGCGGAACTGGCGGCGGAGTACCCTCAAGGTGTAAGTATGGTAGAGAAGCTGAGCGAACAGATCTATGTGATCCCCCTTCGCGTAGTGGAGAAGATGCCACGGTGGAAGCGGGGAAACCGGGCCATCAAAGAGATCCGGAAGTACCTCGCCCGCCATATGAAGAGCGAGGAGATAAAACTCGACCAGAGCATCAATGAGAAGGTCTGGGAGCGGGGCATTGAGAAGCCGCCCTCAAAGATACGCATTAGAGCTATGAAATTTGAAGATGGCCAGGTGCAGGCAGAACTGGCTGAGGAATGAGATGAGCGGGACCATTGACTACGCTGGTGATCCCCATATTGGCGTCTTCTCCCGCGTAATCAATGATATTGCCATTATTACCCCCACCGCCCCAGACCCGTTCAGGGTAGCACTGGAGCATGAGCTGAATGTAGAGGTTGTCACCACCACGATCCAGGGATGTTCGCTCATCGGGCCACTCCTCACTGGTAACCGGAGAGGTATGGTGGTCAGCGGCCTGGTCACCGATCGGGAGAGGAAGGTTCTCGAAGAGTACGGGGAGGTGATGCTGTTGCGCGGTCCCATGACCGCCACCGGGAACATCATCCTTGCGACCGACTCATTTGTCGCTGTTCACCCCGATATGGAGAACGAGGTGGCTGAAGAGGTGAGTTCATTCCTGGGTTCACCTGCAGTCAGGCTCACCCTTGGTGGAATCAAGACCATTGGCATGGCCGCGGTGGCAACGAATCGCGGAGTGCTGGTGCATCCGAAAACCAGTGCTCGGGAACTGGCAACCATCGAGGCAGCAAGCGGTGTTCCTGTAGGTCGTGGATCGATCAACATGGGCAGCGGGATCATCGGGTCAGGACTCATTGCCAACAGCAACGGGTACCTCGCCGGACTCAGCACCAGCGGGTTCGAACTCGGACGAATAGAAGAAGTGTTTGGATTTATGGAGTGATTATATGGCTGGATCAAAGTTCCAGGTGAAAGGCAGGGTAAAGACGGACGACGGGTGGAAGACCTACAATACCGTGGTAGATGCCTCAAGCGAGCAACGTGCTACAGAGCAATACTATACCATCATCGGCAGCAAACACCGCCTGAAGAGAAGCTACATCAGGATCGATAACGTAACAAAGATTGACGGTGAATAACGTGGACGAGACGGACCCCCGCGAACTGCAGACCCTCCAGGCGTACCTGGGGGAATATGGGCAGCAGGCTGAGATTCTCTCCCGACAGCTCGACTTGATGGAACGGCAGCGAATCGAGTCATATGCTGCCATCGAGGCATTGAAGGCTCTCACCTCCCAGCAGGATCCGGTGGTTCTTCTCCCTGTCGGGGGCGGCACGACCGTCCGTGCGAAGATCTCCGACCCGGACAATGTACTGGTGAATATCGGGGCAGATGTGGTAGTGCGACGGACTAACGCGGAAGCAATTGGGTTCATCGAAGACCGGATACGGGAACTTGAAACCCTGGAGAAGAAGATTGCCGAATCCCTGGAGCAGGTACGAGCCCAGGTCAATGAGATAGCACGTCGCATTGATCAGAGCTACCAGAAGTCACGGGCATGATGGGGCGGCAGCAGGGACATGTTTGATTCGTTCAAACAAAAATTAAAGAATGTTCAGGAAAAACTCGGCACGAGCATCCAGACCGCCTTTACTTCTCCTCCTCCTGCCGAAGCATCTCTTCCTCCGCAAAAAGCAGAGAAACGATCCGAATCTCCCCGTTTTGTCGACAAGGTGAAAACCCTGGTTCGGGACCGGGAACTCATTCTCACTGCCAAAGACATCGATGACCCCCTCACCGAACTGGAGCTCGTCCTCCTGGAAAACGATGTGGCTCTACCCACCACGGATGCCATCATCTCCGCGATGCGCAAAGATCTTTTGGGAAAGCATCGCAGCATAGGGTCCTCGATAGAAAACCTGGTAGAAGATACTCTCCGCTCCGCACTCCTTGGAGTGCTGGGGAGCGGACTGGATGTGGTCTCCTTTATACGCTCCCGTGAAAAGCCAGTAAAAATCCTTTTCACAGGGGTGAATGGAACCGGAAAGACCACCTCCATCGCCAAGGTTGCCCACTATCTGAAGAAGCAGGGATATTCGGTGGTCATCGCCTCAGGTGATACCTACCGGGCAGGGGCTCTTGAGCAGCTCGCAACCCATGCCCAGCGGGTGGGGATAAAAGTGATCCAGCACCAGCAGGGCGGTGACCCCTCAGCGGTTATCTTTGATGCCATCCAGTACGCAACCGCTCACACAACTGATGTCGTGCTTGCCGATACTGCCGGCCGGTTTCACAACCGGGCAAACCTGATGAGCCAGCTGGAGAAGATCCGAAGGGTGATGAAACCGGATCTGGTCATCTATGTGGACGAGGCGGTGGCGGGCAATGATGCAGTCATTCGGGCGGATGAGTTCCACCGGCTCGTGGGGACCGATGCGGTAATGCTCACCAAGGCCGACATGGACATGAAAGGAGGAGCTGCTATCTCCATCACCCACACTATCGGTAAACCAATCGTATTCTTGGGCACCGGGCAGGGATATGAGGATCTCCGCCCGTTCTCACCCACTGCTCTTGTCAAAGAACTCTTAGGTGAGGCGGTGCCCTGATGCTCGACACGCTCGGGAGTTCCCTCAAGGATGCGCTGAAGAAGCTCGCTGGGAAGAGTGTTGTGGACCGTGCTGCGGTCGAGGAATTGGTCCGCGATCTCCAACGGGCGCTGATCCAGGCTGACGTAAACGTAAAGATGGTACTCCGGCTCTCCCAGTCGATAAAGACCCGTTCTCTCGAAGAAGAACCTCCCAAGGGGATGGGCGTCCGGGAGCATGTGCTCCGTATCGTGTATCAGGAGCTCGTGTCCTTGATGGGGGCAAGCGCACCGGTGGACCTGAGTACCCAGGTGATCCTGATGGCCGGTCTCCAGGGGAGCGGGAAGACCACGACCACTGCAAAATGTGCCCGCTTCTTCCAGCGGAAGGGTCTCCGGGTGGGAGTGATCTGTGCCGACACCTTCAGACCTGGCGCTCTCGACCAGCTGACCACGCTCTGCCGCCGAATTAATATACCCTGTTATGGTGAGAAAGACCAGACCGATGCGGTGGTCATCGTTAAAAATGGCCTTGCCGACCTCCATCAGGTGGAAGTAATCCTTATAGATACCCAGGGCCGCCATGCACTGGAGGAGCACCTGATTGCCGAGATTATTGAGATTGCCCGGATCTCCAACCCCACTCACCGCTGGCTGGTGATCGATGCCGCTCTTGGGCAGCAGGCCAGCGACCAGGCGCGGGGGTTCCATGAGGCCATCGGGATCGATGGGGTCATCATCACCAAGATGGATGGGACGGCCAAAGGGGGCGGGGCTCTCTCTGCGGTGACAGAGACGAAAAGCGGGATCGTCTTCATAGGGAACGGGGAGACTATCGAGGACCTGGAACGCTTCGACCCGTCGAGCTTCATCTCCCGGTTGCTGGGCATGGGCGATCTGAAGCTGCTGGTTGAACGGGCAGAGGAGGTGATCTCTCCCGAGGAGGTGGACGTCAATGCCATCCTCCGCGGACGATTCACACTCCGAGATATGTACAAGCAGCTCGAAGCCCTGAACAAGATGGGCCCCCTCCGCCAGTTGATGGGCATGCTCCCGCTGGGGGGGATGGAGATTCCCCAGGAAGCTGCCGATGTGACCAGCACCAAAATGGCCCGCTACAAGGTGATTATGGACTCTATGACCGCTGCAGAACTGGATGATCCCGCGGTGATCGGGGGCTCCCGCATCCAGCGGATTGCCCGAGGTGCAGGAGCCACACCGGAAGAGGTGAAGGAACTCCTGAAGTACCACCGTATGATGCAGCAGACGCTCAAGGGGATGCGGGGGAACAAGTTCAACCTCCAGCGACTGATGAAGCGCTTCGGTAGGATCCAGTAGTATGCGGCGTTTTGCGGTGATCGGTCACCTGGCGAAGACCGACGGGACCTTTCCCCTTGATGACCTCCCGGGCAGCGCGGGACGAATGGACCTGCTCTGCCGCTGTGTCCAGACTGCCTTCTTCCTCTCCCACACGCTGCGGCGCGATGTTGAGTGTTACCTTATCCTTTGCGGTGCACCAGTCCCCCCAAAGACGATACTCATCAAGGGCGA
>JAJRCM010000135.1 GCA_028678965.1 Methanomicrobiales archaeon
ATGAAGAAACGGGGGCTCCTCATATTTAGTGCCGAAGAAGTCCTTGCCTTCCGGGAGATCTTCGGGAGCGAGAAGCTCCTCACCCTAATCCAGGCAATCGAAAGCGTGATCCCTGAACGCACCCGGGCGGAGAAAACCACGAAAGGGGATGTCATTGAGCTCTAAGAGGTGCGATGTGATTCCCCCGTATCTCGTGTCAGGAAAGAAGTTATGCCTCATCGCCGGTGTCACCCTTATCCTACTCAGTATATCCCTTATCACCGGATGCCTGGAGTCGCCGTATGGACCACCCGATGGTTCCGGCGACGTCCTCGTCGAATATCACCGCACGGGAGGTATCGCTGGTTTCGATGATCACCTCCTTATTCACGAGAACGGGACAGCCATGGTCAGCCGCAGAGGAACTACTGGCACTTTCACCCTCGCCACCGAAGAGTTGGTGGCACTGAATACGCTCTTCGAGCAGGCACGTTTCCACGACCTCCGCTCTTCCTACCCGGCCCCCACACCGGGCGCCGATTACTTCTCCTACGAGATCACCTACCGCAGGCACACCGTCACGACCGAGGACACCGGTGTTCCTCCCGTCCTCACCCCCATAATCGGGCGCTTAAATGAGCTCCTGCAGCGGTCCTGTGAGACCGATGATATCTGCCCCGTCTGACCTCCATGCAGCACCGCTTCAGCGGCGATATCGGTGACTACGGGAAGTACGGGCTCCTCCGGGTGCTGGGCACCCCGCCCCTCACCCTTGCCATCATTTGGTACCTGGTTGATTTGCCCAAGGCACCACCGTCAGCCAGAACGACCCGCTACCTCTCGAATCCCGCTTGGTTCCGCCCGTGCGATCCGCCACTTTTTGATGCTCTGAACCGACTTGTCGGCAACAGTGACCGGTCCATCCACCATATCCAATCAGCAGAAATCCTCCCACCAGGGACGATCTACTATCAGCAGTACCTTCCTTCTTCCGGACGTTCCTCACTCCTCAAAGAGCGAAGGGTTGCCTGGTTGGAGGATGCCCTCGCCACCACTGCTCCCTGCGATCTCGTCTTTCTCGACCCGGACAACGGTATCGCTCCCTCTGGACTGACACAGGGTAGTCGGAAGGGATATGCCTATGTCTTTCCTAAAGAAATCCCGCCATTCCTCGCCCGGGGCCAGAGCCTGATCATCTACCACCATCTTTCTCGGCGCTGGAATGCGGCATCCCAGATCTCCCTCCTCTTCAAACGGCTCTCGGACCTCACCGATAGTCCACCGTTTGCCCTCCGCTTCCACCGTGGTGGCTCCCGCATCTTCATCATTCTTCCTTCCGTAGCGCATCGCTCGCTTCTGGAGAACCGTGCGGAGCACCTGGTGCATCGTAGCCCCTGGGCAGAACATTTCACACTGGTGCGTGAATGAAAAAAGGAGAGTAGTACTGATGTTGGTGGGGAGGGAGACTCCTAATCCCCCACATTTTTAACTGCATACAGGCAGGACTGCACATCCCGTCCCAGCCTCCCGATAGCATCCGAGCGGCACCGTGCGCAGTGACGCATCTGCCGTACAAACGGGGCACAGGCGTCCTGCATCTTCCGCTTCATCTCGGGCGTGGGCGGGGTGACGTCAGCGAACTTGTACTGGGGGATGAGGGGGATCACGTTGAAGTTATAGACTCCCATCTCACCCACCTTCTTTGCGATCTCAGGGATATGGTGGTCATTAATCCCCGGGATATAGACCGTATTGATCTTCACAAACATCTTCCGCTCCACCGCCATCTCGATCCCCCGGAGCTGGTTCTCAAGGAGGATCTTTGCTCCCTCTACCCCCTTATACCGCTTTCCCTTGTAGGTGACAAACTCGTAGATTTTTGCCCCGATCTCCGGATCAATGGCATTGAGAGTCACCGTCACGTTACCCACGTCGTACTTGTGGAGGAGGTCGATCTTGTCCGGCAGGAGGAGTCCATTGGTGCTGATGCATTTGATGACGTTGGGGAACTGCTCGTGCAGGAGCCGGAGGGTCTCGAACGTTTCCTCGTTGGCCAGTGGTTCACCTGGACCGGCGATGCCTACCACCTTGATGTAAGGGAATTTCTCGAGCGCCTTCCGGAGCATCTCCACCGCTTCCTGGGGTTTCAGGACCCTGGTGGTGACACCTGGCCGCGACTCATTCACGCAGTCAAAGTCCCTGATGCAGTAGTTACACTGAATATTGCACTTCGGGGCAACAGGAACATGGCATCGCCCGAAGGCATGGCATGCTTTCTCAGAAAAACAGGGGTGCTCCTGAACACGGCGGAGCGAGGCCGGGTCATAGGGCACCTCCTTCCCTTTGACAGTGGCGGTTCGGATGCTATCCTCTGCCATAGCGAACATCTACCATTGGGGTATCATCCTATACATCAATTTCCATCACGACACTTTAGAGCCAGCCTGCGTTCTTCCAGTACCGGTACTCGCTCGCCCACTCCTCCTTGTGTGCCTCGAGAACGTACTTGAACCGGGCACGGAACATGAGGCGGTATGCTTCCTGCTCGGGATAGTGTCTCTTTGTCCGTCTCGCCTCCACGAGCATCTTTCCCAGGTCGTGAGCCTTCTTTTCCGCGGCATAGATGGCATGGGGGTCCTGACCGATGGCCACCCCCACGCCTCCCACCGCACTCCCCCCAAACTTGATAAAGGTTCGGTTCAGGTATTCGACCACCACCTTTTCTCCAGAGCTTCCCGAGGTACTCACTGCACACCCGTACTTTCCCAGGAAGAGCTGGCAGTGGATGGTGTCTGCCATCCGGTCGATCACGGTCTTCAGCTGGGCGGTCACCGAATCGATGTACACCGGGGATCCCCAGATCATCCCCTCGCTTGCTATCATCTTCTCCAGCAGGGTGTGGAAATCGTCATCGTGGATACAGGTTCCCTTCAGGTAGCAGGCACCGCAGGCGATGCAGTACCTGATGTTCAGCTTGCACACGTCCACGAGCTCGATCTCGGCACCCGCCTTCCGTGCCCCATCGAGCGCTGCTTTCACCAGGCGCAGCGTCTGGCTCTTCGCTCCTTTCGGGCTCCCGTTGATACCCAGGATCTTCATTACCACTGGCTTGGAGAGTTATCAATATATAGGAACCGGTGGTGTCGATCAGTAAGAATTTCGGAACGGTTAATAGTCTTTTTATGTGTGATTAGTGGTACTAGACACTGCGTAACCGTATTTGAGGAGCCTATAACGGGAGATGACTGAAATAGGGAAACCTATTTGGTAATACGTGCCGCATCCCTCTCATGCGATAGAGTATCTGCCACACAACCTCTGCGATATTCGATAATGGGGACTGGATGAAATGAAGAGGCACATGTTAAAGAAGGATTTCAAAGTTGTCGGTATCGCCGCTCTGTTTCTAGGGATACTGATGCTTGCCCCCATGGCAGTTTCAGCGCAGCCATTCTCTGGTATTGAATTCACCTCCGCACAGGGAATTGCTGGTAGCACCGCCAGAGTCCCCCTGATACTCGCTGGTGTCACTGAGCCAATCGGGGTGATGAACCTGACGCTTACCTACGATCCCTCGCTCCTCTCCGTCGAGGAAGTCGTGAAGGGTGAGCTGCTCAGCAATGCCACCTTCAAGGTCGCCACCGACCCGGGGATCATTGAGCTCGCGATCAGCGATCCGGGGGGTTTCAGCCGCGATGGCGTGGTTGCCGTTGTACGGTTTAATATCCTTGCCTCCTCCGGCTACTCGCCACTGCGCATCATCCACCTTTCGGCAAAGGCAGCCGCCACCCGTTCCACCCTCTACCTCCAGAGAAAGGAAGGCACGCTCACCATCATCCCCGGTCTCAGCTTCTCCACCTCATCGGCCGGCCAACGAATTGCCGTGGATACATCTAGTTCCGGTACTGCCGTCACCATCAACGGACCACGGATTGTCTTCGTCAGAGACAACATCACGTTCACCGTCACAACGGAAGGTCTTGGAGGGACAGCTCCACGGTTCACCGGCCTGGTAAAGGAAGTGTCAGGAACCCCGCTGCCCATCAATGGTACTTTTTCTGGCGGTGAGATTCGTGAGGCCATCTCTGTTACCACTCCTTCCTATATGTCTGAGGGGAGCGTCAATATCACTCTCGAAGGGACCGTATCTCCTGGAATCGAGAATCAGTTCAGGAGTGCCGGTGAACGAGCCCGCCTCAATATCAGTACCGTCCTCTTCATCGCAACGACAACACTGGAGGGATTCTCCACGACTACCACGGCAACCGCTTCCTTCACCCTCCCCACTTCAGCTCTCCCCTCCTCATCGAATCAGAGCCTGTACGTTGGGTACCTGAAGAACGATGGCACGGTCGAGTTCTCGCACCCCGACCTTCAACAACACCCGAACCAGGAGACCTTCACCTTCAGCGTTCCCCTCAAGCAGGGCTCCCCCTCCCTTGGAGTGGTTCTCGCTCAAGAGATAGAACGCCCTCCCGTCACGACAGTCCCACGCACAACCGATGGCACTATCTTCTCAGAGGGGGGTGAGGCTGCAGCCGGGAGCCTCTGGACCGGTATGTTCCTGATCTTCTTCCTCGTCGCCGTGGTGGTGGTAAGCGTCTTCTATGTCCACCGCAAACGGGGAGGATAACGTACACCAATGGAACGAATAGTTCCTTCACCCACCCCCTACCTATCGCAGCCGGTGGTTCCCAAATAAAAAGTGATGAAAGGATGTTTCACAGCACCCCGAGCTTCACCTGGACGAGCTCCGCAAGCACCGGTGACTGCCGGGAGATGTCAATCATGCGGTTCACAGCGCCCCCCAGCTGTTCATGCAGTTGAGCTACCTGTTCCGCGGTGAGGTACCCGTCCGTTGCTCCCTTCTTGATCTTTTCCTCTGCTACCTGGCAGGTGACGAAGAACCGGTCAACGATCGGTTCTGTCTCTGCCCGTCCCAGAACGATACCGGGTTTTGCGAGGGTCTCCGCGAGCTCCTTCACCTGAGCATCAACCTCGTTCAATACGTCGATTATGGAGGCATACAGGCTCTGTCGCTCGGTCTCGATATAGGGCTCCCACGCCGGAAGCCCGCTCTCCGGGTACCGGATCTCCTCCCGCCGGAAGATATGGAACTTCCGCTCCATGTAGATGAACACGACGATGATCACTGCCACTCCGGCGATGAAGATGGGGTTCGTGACCAAGAAGGTGGCAAACCCAACCCCGCCGGGGACGAGCATGGGGGCAACCACAGGGGTTGCTCCCGCGGCTGGTGTCACTACTCCCGAGACCTCCTTCGCCTTCGCCGAGATCATACCAAAGATGGAGAGGCCGTGGGGTGATACCACTTTGAAGACGTAAAACTCCGTGTTTCCCTCTGTATCCGGTACCGCCCTGGTCTCGGTCCTCACATACTCCGCGGCTAGGAGCTCCCGATTCCCATCATCGCCGATGCGGATGGCATAGATGCTCTCGATACCTCCCTCCTGGCTATCGACCCATGCCTTCGGCACGGTAGCCCACAGCGTGGCTTCACCGGTCGCACCGATATTGGTCTTGGTGACGTCGATAGCGAACAGGATTGCCGCTATCTCTGCATTGTTCTCTGTGGCTATCTTCTGGAACTCTCGTACCGTTGCCTCATCTGGCGTGGAGATGGTGGTCGTGATTGTCCCATCCTCCGGGTAGGTCGCGAGCTGCACGTCAAAGTAGACGTCAGCCTGACCGACATCCTGAATGGTCGTGGTGACCGGTGTCGTCTCCACGCTGATGCTCTCGATCACTCCCGTCAGACCTTGCTCGGGAGTTCCCGTTAGCCCCTGGGTGACCAGCGTGATGATCATCTCTTCCTGCTGTATGGTCACTATTGTCACTGGTTCCTCCGTGGGGGTTGCCGGAGGTTTCTCCTCATAGGATACCGTTTCTCCGACGATAAGGGGATAGATCGTGACCTGCTGTTCTGCGGGAGTCGGCATGGTGATGGTGATGCCCTCGGGTAAGCTGAAATCAAGCGATGTGTGTGTCTCTTCCACCAGAGCTATCTCCGGTTCAGGAATGGCTGAGGGTGCTCCCGATGTCACCTCGGGGATCACCGGAGATTCCTGGGGTGCAGTGGGGGGTTGTTCAGCCGGTATCTCAGGCGGTGCTGCTGGAGCGGGGCTCCCGCCTCCGTCGCCACCTCCCCCGCTCGTATGGATGTACCTGAACTGCGCAGTGATGGTGTGGTTCGCCAGCACATCTTCGAACGTGTAGGAAGAAAGAGAACCATTCGAGACTCCATCGATCAACACCTCATCAATGGCATACCCGCTCGCCGGGTCAATGGTGAAGGTCGCATCCCCTTCCGAAAGTACCATCACCTCACCAGAGGGGGTGATGGACCCGCCGGTGCCGGCGGTTGCATTAATATAATAGTACGGTGTGAGGAGTGCGTAGATATCTACCGTCTCGTCCTTTGCCGGATATTTACCGAGAAGCGATTCGGTATACGTGCTGTACCCCGCCTTTGTCACCGTGACGTTCTGATAGGGAGTGGCGGCGGTATACACCTGGACGAGAAGCGTCCCCTCCTGAATTATCCCTTTGAACTCCTGGTCAAAGTAGACACTTGCCCCGTCCACATTGCTGTGGACACGGAAGAATCCCGTATCTCCCCCCACCGGTGCATACTGCTGGTAGTGTGCCTGTATCTCTGCAGGTGAGAGTGCTCGAGAGTACATGGCCACTTCATCAATGGTACCATTGAAATACACTCCCCATGAATTGAGGGCGAGATAGGTATATTGTGCGGAGGAGGGTATCCCTCCCGAATAGGGATTGGTCCCCTTCAGCTCCCCGTTCACGTAGATTCGGGTTCCTGCAGATCCCCAGGTGCCTGCCACATGGTACCATTCCCCAACCACCGGTCGTATGCCACTGTCTGCCCAGTTCCACCCGCCCTGGTAGAAGCCGAAGAGTAAGTTTGGTGAGTTTTCAGCATGGAGACAGAAGTCCATACTGTCCCCGTGTGTACCCATCCCAGCAACCGACATGGAGAACCAGTACGAATAGCTCTGGTCGGCGTCAAACTTGATCCAACCCTCCACCGGTCCTTCGGTGAGGTATCCCGGGTGGGAGAGCTCGACATAATCGTTGGTTCCATCGAATTTCAGGGCGGAGCCATTGATCCCCTCGACCCAGGTGGCTCCCTGA
>JAJRCM010000136.1 GCA_028678965.1 Methanomicrobiales archaeon
AGAGGAACTGGTGGGAAAGAACGTCGTGGGTACCATCCTCCCTAGAAAATCCCGAACAGGACGGGATCTCTTCTCCATGGTCCAAGAGGTGATGCACAATCCCGAGGAGTATGAGGTGAACGTCAACGAGAACATGAAGAAGGACGGCGAGCGGATCTGGATTGCCTGGACGAATAAGGCGATTCGCGATGATAAGGGTACGCTCGTTGAGATCCTATCCATCGGGACAGATATCACCGACCGGAAGGTGAACGTACGGGACCTGGAGGACTCGTTCACCTCATGGAAACACCATCTCCTGGAGGGGACGGATATTGAGGAGCCGGTCTTTGATGTGGCGTATGCTATCTCGCTTGAAGTCTCAAGGGAGGGGCGGGAAGGGAAACCGATTGGAACAACCTTCATACTGGGAGATGCTGAGCAGGTGCTCGCCAAATCACGGCAGCTGATACTGAATCCCTTTGAAGGACATTCCCCCGATGCCCGCCTCATCACCGGCAGCGATCTCAAGGAAACGATCAAGGAACTCTCCCAGCTCGATGGTGCATTCGTGGTGCGGGGTGATGGGGTGGTGGAAGCAGCGGGACGGTACATCACCATCGATACCAGCACCACCACCATTCCCAAGGGCTTGGGCACCCGTCACGCTTCTGTTGCGGGAATCACCCAGGAGACGAAAGCCGTGGGGATCGTGGTCTCCCAGAGCGGAGGGAGGATATCCATCTTCAAAGACGGTCGTATCGTGCGGGTTATCACCCTGAATGAATGACCCGTTATGCGATGGACGGTAATGTATCTCCATGGTCTTCCCCCAGGAACCAGTGATTTGGAAGTGAATCCTCTCTACTGCTGGAATTCGAGGTCGATGCCTCCAACCACTCCCGCGGCAACATTGTAGATACCAGCAATGATTGCTCCGTAAATGAAACCGCCGATGGCATACAGGATGGGGAAGATAATAATTGCAGCAATGCCAAAGCCATGGATCCAGGCAGGCATGCCGGTGATGGCCCCAAAAGCTCCGGCAATGAGAGCAAAGATTATCCCAATGATCAGTCCGATGACCGCCGCAATCAGGGCAGTGATCTTTGCTACCGAGATAATTCCCACACGTTTGATGACTGGCATATATCCATGGCATCGATGCAGATAGGGATAAAATGATTGGATGAGAAGATATCTTCATCCCCATCACCATTTCTCGCGGGCTGTCGAGATGGGAATGGTGATATGTCATCACAACGAGGAATTCTAGTGATGGTGAATGAATGAGACAGGCACGGATGGTGCAACCGGGAGATGCGGCGAAGAATTTTTCGTTGAAAGACCAGAATGACAAAACCTTTGATCTCTTTGAGAATACGGGAAAACGGACGATCCTCTCCTTCCACCCCCTTGCCTGGACCGAGTACTGTGCTGCCCAGATGACCTCGCTTGAGGAGAACCGGGCGGTGCTCGACGGCCTCAATACGGAGGGTGTGGGGATCAGTGTCGATTCCCGGCCCTGCAAGAGCGCCTGGGCAGAGACGCTCCACATCAAGGATACCCGTCTGTTGTGTGATTTCTGGCCCCACGGGAAGGTGGCGCAGCAGTATGGTATCTTCAGGGATCAGAACGGCTTCTCCGAGCGGGCGAACATCATCATCGATGAGAAGCAGCGGGTGGTGTTTATGAAGATCTATCCGGTCCACAGCGTTCCCGATATCCAGGAAGTGATTGCGTTCCTGAAGAACCTGGACAAGATCTGAAGGCTCTTGTTCGAATTACGATGATGCGGGGCGAGGCACAGTAACCTTCACCTGCCGGCGGTGTGTGACCTGCTGCATGTTCCTCGGGGACTACCTCACCATCGAGCGACAGATCGGTCCGTTCGAGTTCGAGTGCCGGTCGGTGAGCACCGGCACCCCGTTCACCGCACGGGTGGATGAAGATAAGCAGGAGCTCTTTGCCGATCGCTCGTGGATAGAGGGGCACTCCACTGCCTGCCCCTTCCTCCGCCCCCTTGGTAATCGAATCGTGTGCACCATCCATGAAACGAGCCCGTTCCAGTGGAAGGCATATCAATGCCTCATCCTGTATATCTTCGCACCTTATGGACGGGAGGTTGGGAGAGTGAATGGTACGTTTGGTCTCATCACTGATGACCCGGAACTGCGGTCGGTAGGGGGCGAAGGGGAGATGGTCATCGACTGGTGGGCTGAAGATGTGGAGGAGCATATCTGCCGCTTTCTCCAGGAGAAGGGATACCACATCGTATAACGGCTCACCAGAAAAGCAGGGAAAAAAAATCTTCTATCCTGTCTCTACTGCATGAGACTTACAGTACCCGTTTCACACCAGGCAGTGACCTGATGAGGTGAGCAACGGTAAAGGAGAGTGGTATAACAATAGTGATAACCAGAAGGAACTTGAGGATAGGTGGGAGCATGATTCCCCGCAGGGCGAGTGAGGTGGTGAGAAGGATGGGAATCTGGACGATGTATGCCGTATAACTATCCGCTGCTGCTGCCTGGGTGATAGGCCCCTGGTTATTCAATGTTAAAGAGAAGACCCAGAGAAGCCCGATACTGATCATCATACCGGTGAGTTGCTCCCATATCGCATAGACAAGTGCCTGCCAGAAAAACCCTCCCAACAAGGATTCGATGGAACCGTTGCTGGTGACGAGGATGATGAGAAGGATTGGCTGGATCACGATGAGCACGAGAGCTGCCATCCCGCAGTTTCTTCCTGTTGGCGATGGAAAAGAGTTCAACCAGCGGTGACGGGCAGCATAGAGGCCAATGAGGAAATAGGCAATGTACTGAACGAAGAATGAGAACTGGAGATCAAAGAGTGCCCAGGAGGATCCGATGGGAAAGACGAGGCGGACGAGGAAGGTGAGGATGCCGATGCCAAGGGCTACCGTTACAATAGTCAGGAATGAGGGAACGGAACGGGAGGGATCACCACCCTTCTCCTGCTCCTCTCCCTGGATCTCCCGCCATCCAACGTACATGAGCGTGAAGACAAGTAGGGAAAGCAGGAACCACAGAGGCCCCAGCCCGAAGGACTGGAAGTGGGTAATGGTGAGCCAGTACCAGTCAAGGAGAGAACCATTGAATTTCCCCGTCATATATTCCACAAAGTAAAAAAGCGGTGGAGCAATGAACAGCACCCAAATGACCATGGGGATACCCAGACGCACCAGACGGTCGAGGACATATCGTCGGGCTCCCTTCCGCTCCAGCGAGGCAGGGACAAAATACGCAGCAATCAGGAAGAAGAGGCCCATGAAAAAGGACTGGAAGAGTGAGGTGAGCAGGGTCAGGACGAGGGAATAAAGGGATTCACCGCTTGCACTCACCTCCACATAGATCCACGATCCGTATGCCCCGTAGGTAATGGCAGCGTGGGTGGCAATCACCAGGCTGATCAGGAGGATGCGGATATTATCCACATAGAGTAACCGTCCGCCAGTGGAAGGTTCAGCACTCATTGGGGATCACCGCTGTCACAAGAAGTTCCTGTCATTCTCTCCTTCCTGAAAAGACGGCAAACGACCGGTTTTTATACGCCATATCCACATCAACGAATCCTGCCTCCCGGAGCCAGCCGAGCTGCACGGAGAGCTTTGCCATTTTATCGAGTGTGTTCCGCCGCTCAAACATCGCCCGCTGCTCTTCCGGATCGAGAATTCCCCTTTTCACATACTCATCCCAGTATAAAAGGTTCTGCTGGTGAGTCCATGGTGTTTCACCCTCCACCTGCTCAGCATTGACGAAGATGCCACCGTGGTTCAGAGCATGGAAAATCTTCCGATATAGTGCCTGTTTATCGGGATGTTCAAGGTGATGGATGGAGAGGGCGGAACAGATGATGTCGTATCCATTCCCGATATCTTCCTTGCTGTAGTCCCGCAGGAGATATCGAATGCGTTCCTTTCCCTGGAAACGATGTTGTGCTACGTCAAGCATGGGTGAAGAAATGTCCATGAGGGTGAGGGTGGCAGCAGGATACCGTTTCAGGAGCATCTCGCTCAACAGGCCGGTGCCGGCACCCATATCCAGAATGGCCGGTGTATCTCCCTCCCAGGTGGCAGCCCAGACCGCCGCTGAATAGAACGCATCAAATTCGGGGATGACCAGCTTCCGCTGGCGGTCGTACTGGGACGCGATAGTATCAAAGGCCTCTTTCACCCCGTTCACTGACCCATCACCTTCCGGAAAGGGTAAACGGGGCACTACAAAAAATAGTGGGAAAGGATTTTTACCAATGGTCTGTGCCTGGCAGCTATCTTCACCCTTACAACTAAACCTTTTTACGTCTGTTCCTTCACCTCTCCCTCAGGTGGAGTAAATGGAAGAGATCACGATCGTGGAGTGGGCGCAGGCTCCATTACCTTTTTCATGTCATGGAGACTGCATACTCAACGGGCAGGTCCGGAAAGAAGTGCCCGCGGGAGGAAAAAGTGCGATGCCAGAGATCTCCGCTACGGAGAGAGGGAAGCGATATTTTCAAGTAATGAAAGAGAAACAGGCTGAGAAAGTCATCGGGAGGATGCAGAAACATCTGGGGACCGAGTGGCAGTTGTTCTCACTCGCTGAGGTCAGGGCTCTGAAACATATTCTTGGGGAGGCATGGGTCTACCTTGACCAGAAAGCGTGGGATACCTATCCCTTCCACGAGCTGTCACGGCGTGACCTGCTGGAGATGATCAAGCTCGGGACTGCGTTGCAGCGGAATGAGATCCAGGGGCGGACCGCGGCCACCGCGGTTGAATCGATCCTAAAGCGAAGCCCCGCCCCGTAACTACCTGATGTATCCCTTTTTCCATCGTTTTGAGATTGCACCCTGATGGAAGCCATGACATGAACGGACGTTCTAACGGTCGATTTTAATCTCCCGGAGTCCGTACTTTCTATCCATCATCATATCCCATGATACTTGGCTTCCCGTTTTATTCGCTCTCGCCGCAGCGGTCTGTTTTGGCGCTGGTACTCCGCTCTCCAAGCTGCTGGTTAGGAGATCAGACTCCTCATAGTAGCTGCCCTCCTCTACATCGGGGCAGGACTGGGAATGACCCTGTACTTTCTTTTCACCGACTATCGTGGTCCTGAACGGGTTGGTTATTCAGCCCCCACGACGGAAGGATGATAAGGTTGATGGTGAGGGTTCAGTGAGTATATAAGAGGGGGAGTCCCGAATATAACTTCAGCCAATCGGTTGATTATTCAATTGTTACGGGCGAAGCTCTCTTCCCGATCCCGTTCCACCAATCGAGTAACATCGGTGAGCGAAGCGGTCTGAACCAGGATGAACTGTCGGCTGACAGAGGCGGTCACCTGGGATGCGGCCTCCATGATATGCATTATGATGAGGATAGCATCGGGGAGGGTTCCGTTCTTCCACCGGTCACGTATGATGCCATTGGCAATCTGTTTGGTGATAGGATTTCCGAGCACCACGAAATTGCCTCCCTTCCCTTGCTGTCGTACGGTCATTGTGGGTGGCGTGATGTCCACAATGGCATAGGCTCCGGTTGCAGCATATAAACGTCGTTTCTTGACGACCCCTCCCTCCCGTGAAGATACCTCCCCGATAAGGACACCATCTCGTTCCTGGACCTTCTGTTTGGTGTCATGGATCTCCAGGTAGACCCCCAGCTCCTGTGCCCGCCTAGTCAGCTGCGCATCGGTCACGATCCGTCCATCATACAGCTCCTCCTCCATCTGCAGCTCGGACACCGAATCACCGTGAAACTGAATCTCACGCAGATCGCCGGCCATCACCGCACCCTTTATTCCGATAAACGCGATCACCAGGCTCATCTGTCTCTCCCTTAGATGGATGTGGGGGATCATCAAAGGCATGTATCTGTACTCGAATTCGAGGGAATTTTTCACAGGAAGTATTTGTTTTCTCGTTTCCAGCGGCTTGAACAGCGTATTGTTCCTATCCTGGTCGATTGTTACCACCAGATATGGTGGAGGCAGTGCTCCACGTCACGATGGTGGAT
>JAJRCM010000021.1 GCA_028678965.1 Methanomicrobiales archaeon
GGACAGACTTTCCAGCAGTGCTGGCAGGTTGTGCAGGTGAAAAGACCGGTTGCTATCGCTTCGGTGATGCGATCTTTTCCATCCCGAGGATCGAGGGCAAGACGCATCTCCTGTCGCATCGAGGTCGGGCCGGCGAATGACGCCACCTCCATTGCCGGGCAGACCGAGACACAGGCAAGGCACTCAATGCAGTCCCGCAAGGGTTTCATGACCTCAACTTCCTCACGGTTGGGAGACCTCCCTCCCTCCCGGGGCATGATGCCGGCAAGCTTGGCGAGGACTGGCTCGAGATCGACCACCAGATCCTTCTTCACCGGAAGGTTGAGGGGTTCGATGATCATCCCACTCGTTGCCTCTTCCGTGCATGCAAGGACGGGGATGCCATTCACCCGGAGGGCACAGCTACCGCATTGGCCCGTTCCACAGCAATACCGGTACGAGAGAGTGGGGTCCTGTTCGTGGACCGCATGAAGGAGGTGGAGCACACGGGCTCCCTCCTCCAGATCGACCATGACATCATCGAATCGTAACGGCTCATCCTTCGATGGATCCCAGCGAAAGATCCGTGCACTGATCTTCATTCAATCACCTGCCGGGACTCGATCCCCTCTCGTGAACGGGAGATATAGGTATGGCCATAGGGAGAGGTTGCTGCATCCCACCGTGGGGAAATATCCCGTCGAACATGTGCACCTCGTGATTCTGGCCGAAGCAGGGCAGATCTCACCACCAGTGAGGCTGCACAGCAGAGGTTTCGTGCGGTAAAACACTCGATGCAGGTTTCAGCGGTTGCTGCCCGAAGTGGTGCCGATGATACCTCATCGAGAATCACCTTCGTGTGGTGAAGGGATGAAGCCGTGCGGAAGATCCCCGCTCCCTCCCACATCGCTCGCTGGAGCTTTCGGACCACTGACCATGGGGGGATGGAACCATTAAAATATTCCTCTCTTCGCTCTTCCAGTTCCTTGACCTGCAGAGGGTCTATACGGGTGGATACATTCCTTGCCTGCCCCGCTGCTTCACCCGCCCGTCTCCCAAAAACTTGGGTGTCAGCGAGGGCGTTACCCCCCAGCCGATTGGCACCATGAACTCCCCCGGTGACCTCGCCACAGGCAAAAAGGCCCGGTACCGTCGTGCAGCACTGGGGACTAATCCGCAACCCCCCCATCATGTGGTGAGCGGTGGGTGCGACTTCCATAGGCTCCTTTCTGATATCGACTCCAAACTTGAGGAACTGTTCGAGCATTACCGGCAATCGCTCCTCAATGGTAGCGGCGGAGAGGTGGGTTACATCGAGATATACGCCCTTATGGGGAGTCCCCCTCCCCTCTTCAATCTCGGTGGCAATGGCACGGGCGACGACATCTCTCGTTGAGAGTTCCATCCGTGCCGGGTCGTAGCGTGCCATGAACCGTTCACCACGGCTATTGAGGAGAACACCCCCCTCTCCCCTCACTGCCTCAGTCACCAGACGCCCCCGGGCATCATAGGGATAGACAGCTCCGGTGGGATGGAACTGAACCATCTCCATATCAATCAGCTCCGCACCAGCACGGTAGCCAAGAGCAAATCCATCTCCCGTTCCAGTCGCGGAATTGGTGGAGATATCGAACATCCGTGTCCCTCCACCCGTAGCAAGGATTGTACTTGCAGCATGGATGATGGTCATCTCACTTTTAGTATCCAGTGCTACTGCTCCGATAACACGATTATCGGATATGAGCAGATCAATCACTGTCATCTCCTGGAGAAGCTGCACCCCACTCTCCCGAAGGCGTTCGAGAAGGGTAAGCATCATCTCATGGCCAGAGCGATCACCGGCATAGCAGGTACGGGGGAACCGTTGCCCTCCGAAGGAGCGCTGGGCTGGCTCATTCAACGAAGTCACATCAAACAGTGCTCCCCAGGATAGGAGCTCTGCAAAACGGGCCGGTGATTCAGCGACAAGAAGTCTCACCAGCTCGGGATCATTCAGGTAAGCTCCCCCGCGTAGTGTGTCCTCCTCATGCAGCATACAGGAATCCTGGGCACTGAGCACCGCATTATAGCCACCCTCTGCCATAGGGGTGCACCCACCCTTTCCTGCGAGGCTCTTGGAGACAAGAACTGTCTCCCCATACTGGTCTGCCTCAATAGCAGCTCTGGCGCCGGCGCCACCGCTCCCTATCACCAGCACGTGGCACTGTATCGTGTCATCCGCACGCATCGTATTATTAGGTGCGATGTACGTACATAAAATAATTGTACCGAGGAACGTGAGCCTCTATGCGGCTTTTAATGAAATTCGGCGGCACTTCTGTGGGGGATGGAGAACGGATGCGTCGGGTGGCAGAGATTGTGGCCATATCGCGACGGGAGGGGAATGAGCTGGCGGTCGTGGTTTCGGCCATGACTGGCGTGACCGACCAGCTGATCAGGATGGCAAACGAGGTATCCTCCTCAACGAAGACGATCCCTCTTGATCCCTTTATCGAATCGCTGAGGGAACGACATATAAAGGCACTCATGATCGCGGCTCCCGATCACATGGGATCAGTAGGGCCTCTTCTCGATGAACGCCTGGAGAGCCTCAAGAATATCCTCACTGCGGTCTTCAACCTGAGTGAACTGACCTCACGCTCCCGTGATTATATCGTCTCGTTTGGTGAACGCCTCTCGGCAGCCATCCTTTGCGCAGCACTGAAGCAGCAGGGAATCCCATCGGTACTTCTCGGTGGGTGTGAAGCAGGTATCATTACCACTCCAAACCATGGAGACGCCCTTGCTCTCCCTATGAGCGAGAGCCGGATCAAGAAGAAGATCGTCCCCCTGATCAGCACCTGTGTTCCGGTTATCATGGGGTATATGGGATGTACCGAGAAAGGCATCATCACTACCCTGGGGAGAAGCGGATCAGACTACTCGGCTACGATAGTCGGTGCTGGCATGGATGCCGATGAGATCTGGATATGGACCGATGTGGACGGGGTCATGACCTCAGACCCACGCCTGATAAAAAATGCACGGGTTGTCCCCTCCATCTCCTACCTAGAGGCAATGGAGCTTTCGTATTTCGGTGCCAAGGTGCTGCATCCCCGCTCACTGGAGCCTGCGATGCGCAAGGATATCCCCATCCGTGTGAAAAACACCTTTAATCCCACCTTCACAGGAACATTGGTATCCAGGGAGGGTCATGTCGATCGGCGGGTGGTGAAGGCGGTCACTATCATCGAAAAGGTGGCGCTGGTAAACATCACTGGAGTCCAGATGATTGGGCGACCGGGTGTTGCCCGGACCATATTCGCCGCACTGTCCGAAAAGGATGTGAACGTGATGATGATCTCCCAGGGGTCTTCAGAGGCGAATATCTCACTCATTATCGAAGAAGCGCACCTCGAAAATGCCCTGGAAGCCCTCTCCAGCGTCCAGAAATACGGGTTTTTCCGCGAGGTGACCTCAGACCCCGATGTCGTCGCGATTGCGGTGGTGGGAGCAGGTATGGCGGGTATCCCGGGTATTGCTGGGCGAATCTTCACTGCCCTTGGCAACGCTGGTATCAATATCATCATGATCTCCCAGGGCTCCTCAGAGGTGAATATCTCGTTTGTGGTGAAGACCGCAGAAGGGAAGCGAACCCTCCAGATCCTCCACGATGAGTTCCATCTCTCGGAGGCCTTCCATGACTAGTCTCACCTACCGTGAGGCTGGTGTGGATATCGACCTGGAACGGACTGCGATCGAGGCGTTGATCCGCCGGCTCACCTTCCGGCGGAAAGGTCAGTACGGGATGATGGGGGAGATAGGTCATTTTTCAGGTTTGATAGAGTTCGGAACCCAGGTGCTTGCCCTCACCACTGATGGGGTTGGGACGAAGATGGTGGTCGCAGAGCGCCTGAAGAACTGGAAGACCATCGGGATCGATTGCATCGCGATGAATGTGAACGATCTCTACGTGATGAATATCGAACCCATCGCCTTTGTGGACTATATTGCTTCTGATAAGGTCTCAGAAACGGTGATGTCCCAGATAGGTGAGGGACTCAATGAAGGTGCACGGCAAGCCAACATCAATATCGTCGGCGGTGAGACCGCTTCCCTGAAGGGCTTAGTCAACGGCGTTGATCTCGCCGGCACCTGTCTCGGTGTTCAAGCTCGCGAACGAGTGGTGACCGGAAGCCGGATCCAGCCCGGTGATGTGATGGTGGGGATCCCCTCCACAGGTATTCATAGTAACGGGCTCACACTCGCGAGGCGTATTATCGAAGCTAATAGCGATTATGGTGAACGACTCCCAGGTGGCAGGAGGCTGGGAGAGGAACTCCTCACCCCCACCCGTATCTATCACCAGACCCTGCCCGTCTGTGCGGCGTGCACGGTGCATGGTATGTGCCACATTACCGGGAGCGGCCTTCTTAACTTTCTGCGGCTCACCAGGTACGGATTTGAGATAGACCACCCTCTCCCCCCTCAGGAGATTTTTCACTGGTTGAAAGAAACCGGGGAGGTATCAACAGAGGAGATGTACCGTACATTCAATATGGGTATGGGCTACGCCTTCATCCTGCCGCAAGCTGGTGTGGAGACCGTCAAACAGTATTTCCCTGATGGCCGGGTTGTTGGTACCTGTGTCGAAAAACCCGGGATACGTATCGAAGGCCAGCCAGTGGAGTACCACTAAGCGGTCTCCTCTATCGTCTCCCCACCCATCAACTGTCTCTCAGCGCTATCACTGATGATAGCGCTATTTCCCGATGGATCCTCAAGAATGAAGATGAACGGCAGATTGCCGCCAAATGCCCGGTCGATGGTGGTGAGCACCTGGTCTGCCCTTTCCCGTTCCTCTCCCTCCGCAGTGCGGTGAATATTCTCCACGGTCTCCCGTATCTTCCAGAGAATTCCCTCAATATTGGTGATGCACGCCTCACAGGCCGGTCCGGGTTCAATGGTTACCCCCAATTCAGGAATCCTGATGGTCCCGCACGAACTGCGGACCACCCGTATGTTCAGGTCATCCGCTGATCGGACGGCAATACTCCATCGCACGGGCTCTCCCTCCCCGAGAATGATGGTATCGGTAAAACGATAGCCGCACTCACACAGGGCGGATGTAATTAAAATCTCAGAAAAAAAAGGAATGTCCTCTGTCTGATATTTATATTCAATCTCGCTCTGACAAACGGGGCATGGTGACTTCAGGCAATACCTCAAGAACTGCCCCCGAGCTTCTCTCGGGAGATCTTCACTGACATGGGGGTGATCACCACATAGCGCTGATCTCCCAGGCCGACGATATCCCCGTTCACGTCTTTAGCGACATCTTTCAGGTCTTTTAGTACCCGTTCGTACGTTATCCGGTCCATCTTCAGTTTGGTCACATCCACGATGACGATATTTCCGTTATAAACCTCGTCCTTTACCTTCGGGGTGTCCTTCAGGTCTCCAATGGTGGCAACCTTCACATACATAGAGGCGGCTTCGTCCCCTTCTACACCCTCGAACGACTCCAGATCCAGATCCATGTAGTCGTCTTCGCTGACAGAGGGATTCCGGCCAATGATGCTGTCCAGAAGTTTGCTCATAAAAAAGATTAGAGAGTGATGTTTATTTAATAGTATCTTTCGATTCTAACGGCCGTTTTTTATTACAGTTCCATCTTCCAGAGTAGATCTCCTACATAGTGGATAGTGCGAACCATCTTCCCTTTTGGTTGCTTAAGAAGTTCCGGTCCATCTTGGAGGGCTATTCCCACGGCGATAGGCTTCCCATACCCTTCTTCCACAATCAGTACCGGAGCACCGGCTCTTACATCGTCTGTGACCGTTGTGATCCCTGGCCGCATGATATCAGCTCCATTTATCACAAAGGGGATTGCACCTTTATCGACAGTGATTCGGCGCTGGCTGAAGGTGTGGAGAAGCGCACCGCGGATGGTTGGAAAAGTCCATGTCTCATACTTCATGACCACCGGCTGCCGGTTGATGAGGAAGAGAGTGAAGGGGGAATCGGTCTCCACCTTCTCAATACGATCTGATCTGAACAGATCCGATGCCGGTCCGATCTCCCGCTGAAGATCAGCCATCAGGGCAGCAGCTTCGTCTTTCCTGATGGAATGGCGTTTTTTAATACTGATTGTTCCCATCAGTCCCGATAGTACCTGTCATTTGGCTGATAAAAGGATTGGGTTTGGGATCACGGCGACCAGCCAGCAACCAAGAAGAAATGGGTTCAGGAATTCCCACAATCCCTGAAAATAAATAATAATTAGCAGATTAAGAATGTCGTGGCAAAGGCGGGATCCTAAAAGACACCAGCCCTCCAAAAACAGGAGGCCCTCACCATCATTCGATGAGGTACTCACCTTTCCTTTTGAACAGTTCGTTCTCTCAACGCACAGTGTTGGAAAAGACCCCCCCCATCGTTTCGCGCTGAAAAAACTCCTGTTTGCGATGTAACCCTCCGTCCACCCTTCGCTCACCCCAGGGTAGGAAAGGAACTATTATATGTCCCCCTTACCTCCCCAACCCGGTGAGCGAGTGTACGTTATATTTAAGTAGGTCTCTCGCGAAAGTATTTACTCCAGACGATCAAACCAGGGTAGGTCTATGACGAAACGGCCGATGGATATTTTAGATCAGGTTCTGAATCGCCAGCCGGTCATCGTGTCCCTCAAAGGTGGCAGGGAGCTGCGGGGTATTCTCCAGGGATATGATATCCACATGAATCTCGTCCTTGACAAGGTGGAGGAGGAGGTGAATGGTCAGGTGGTGAAAGTGGGCACCCTGATTGTTCGCGGGGACAACGTCATCTATATCTCACCTACCGTGGTGTAAGGAGGTTTTCAGATGTCAAAAGGCACCCCCTCAATGGGAAAACGTGACAAGAAGAGTCATATCGCATGCCGAAGATGCGGGAAAATATCATACCATGTCCGTCACAAGGTCTGCTCTTCCTGCGGTTTCGGAAGAAGCACACGATTACGCGGTTACCGGTGGGTGAACAAGAAACCCAAGATCCCAACTCATTAGGAACCTCCCTATGTGCGGAATCGTTGGCATCGTGGATGCTGGCGGTGTCTCTTTTTCCCTGTACTATGCCCTGTACGCTCTCCAGCATCGGGGGCAGGAGAGTGCAGGAATATCCACGTTTGATGGATCAACCTTCTACAAGCACAAAGGGCTAGGGCTTGTTGCCGATGTATTCAATCATGAGACCCTTGAGTTGCTCAAAGGAGGGGTGGGAGTGGGACATGTCCGCTATCCCACCACCGGCGCGAATCTCCCGGAAAATGTCCAGCCCTTCAATTTCCGGTTTAAAAACCACCAGTTCGCCATCGCCCATAACGGGAACCTGATAAATGCGAAAGAACTCAGGCAGGAGTACGAGAAGAAGGGAGAGATCTTCTCTACCACAACCGATACGGAACTGATTGCCAGCGCCCTTGTCGAAGAGTTCAGGCGGGCGGAGAAGATTGAGGATGCGGTGGTGCATTGCATGCGTACCCTCTATGGCTCGTATTCCGTGGTCATGATGCTTGATGGTACCCTCTATGCCTTCCGTGACCCGGTGGGCATCAAGCCGCTGTGCATCGGGCGGGCTGGTGATGCCTACGTCGTTGGCTCGGAGAGCGTGGCTATTGATGCCCTGAACGGTGAGCTGATTCGTGACGTACGTCCTGGCGAATTGATCCGTATTGATCCCAACGGGCTCCACTCCATGCAGATCGCCGTTGCCAACCACCGTGCTCATTGCATCTTTGAATACATCTATTTTGCACGAGCCGACTCCGTTATCGAGGGAAGACTGGTCTACGATGTCCGCAGGCGTATAGGGAGGCATCTCTGGGAGGAAGCTCCGGTAAAGGGGGATATTGTCTCACCGGTGCCGGATTCCGGTACTTCCATTGCCATCGGATATGCTCACCACTCAGGCATTCCGTATCTCGAAGGGCTGATGAAGAACCGATACATGGGTAGGACATTCATCAAACCCTCGCAGAAGGAACGGGAGCGGGCGGTAAGGATCAAGCTGAATCCGATTCCGGAGCATATCAGGGACCGGTCCGTGGTGCTGGTCGATGACAGCATCGTTCGGGGCACGACCTCTAGTCACATCGTAGAACTGATGAGAGATGCGGGGGCAGCAGAAGTGCACGTACGGATCGGATCTCCCCAAATTATTGCTCCATGCTATTTGGGAGTGGATATGCCGACCCGGGAGGAGCTGATCGCCAGTGACAAAGACATGGAAAAAGTGCGGGATCATATTACCGCCACTTCCCTCCACCATATCTCATTGCCCGCTCTCATTGAGTCTATTGGTCTGGATATCCATGATCTCTGCATTGGGTGTCTGACTGGACGGTATCCCCTGAAGATCGAGCAAGAAACTTGCTCACCGCGCCATGTGGATATTGTTGGGGGTACCTACCAGACGGAACTGGAAGCATTTGGTGAAAGTACTCTGCACTCAAGCCGCTTTGTTAAGAAGAAATAGCGAGGGATGGATTTGAACCATCGATCTACGGGTTATGAGCCCGTCGGGATATCCTGACTACCCCACCTCGCTTCGCAAGCAGTATACTTTCTCGGTGGTTCATAATATAGTTTGTGTGGTTCTGCAGAATTGTCTCCTTCAGTAAATATCTCACCGCTCCCCTCCACGGAAGCGAGAAAGGGAACAAGAGAGGATCCTATCATCTCAAGAGAACAGCATTCGTCTGATCTCATGTACCGGGCAGGTCTTATTACGGGCAGGCGCCTATGATTCTGCATGGACGAAGAGCTGCACCGGATCAGGGAGATGAAGATGAAGGAGATGCTCGAGGTGATGGCTACAAAGAAACACCCGGATGTTATCCACATCGATGAGGCCAACTTCCAGAAGGTGATCACCTCTCATCCCTCAGTGGTGATCGATTTCTGGGCAGAGTGGTGTGGACCATGCCGTATGGTTGGCCCCATTATAGAGAAACTGGCACAGGAGTTCGGAGGGAAGGTTGTATTTGGTAAATGCAACACTGACCAGAATCCCAGAATCACTACCAGGTTCGGTATTTCTGCAATCCCTACCCTACTCCTCTTCTCACATGGGACCATGGTACAGCGGATCATCGGGGCTTATCCAGAGGAGTCACTACGAGCACAGGTTATCCGTGCCTTTGGTTCACAGACCTGAACCGGCAGGGATATGAATGAGACGGTGCACAATTTTTGCGGCTAAAATAAAATCGTTCAGGGAGAGGCCACCAATCGCGTAGGTATAGAGAAGAATATCAACATATCGGGCCTGGCTTATGCAGATATCGAGAAAATGTCCCTCCTCGGTTGCGATCCCCACCACACCATCCACAAACTTGACGCACTCTTTAAAATCCCGGAAAGTAAACCGCCGGAGAAGATGGCCATCTTCCAGTGACCAGTCAGGAACCTCCTTCAGCAGGACTCGTATCTCCTTTCTGGTGAGCGGCGGAATTCCCGCCTCAACCAACGTACATTTCCGGTAAAGAAGATCCATACATAGAAGTCCTCCCCACCCCTAAAAAGGATTCCTCTGGGCTCAAGCCCCCCCGCCATTTCACGTTTTGGTGCGATTTGCGATCACCATGATGCCTACTACGAGAGCCGAGAGAGGCAGCCCGATCACAATGGGATCTATCGAAGACCGGGGAAGGGGAAGAAGACTTGCCTTACCAAAGACTGCCTGGCACAGGGTTTGAGAATCCTTTGCCCGCTTGAAGAGGTTTGATACCCTGATGTTCACGAATGCCGCCCAAATCAACCACACAACAGCCCCAACGATACTACTCGTTAAAGCTGATTTCTTAAGAGGGTTCTTCGAGTAGACCCCGTACGCAAATGAGGGCAGGAAGGCCGCCGCACAGAGTCCCATGAACATGGCAGTGGCAAGGGCAATGATGACGGGATGAGTGCTCCTCCCTGCCACCAGGTAATCTTCTGCCTTCTTTGTCTGCCGATGCCCCAGATATCCAAGGATGAAGGTTATGGCGATATAAAGCAGTACAACCGCTGTCATGGAAGGGGGATCCACTGCCATCTCATGCTCCCCCTTTATTCCAGTTTATGAGTCCGTAGAGAAAGCAGAGCAATGCAAACCCGATAGCAAGCACATACGCCAGCACAATTTGTGGATCATTAATTTCCAGCATACTTTCACCATACTGTGATTACGGTCACTGCACGGGAACACAGATACGACTGGTCCCCTATCTAAAGAAGAAGAAAAACGCGTCGTTGTTCATACCGACGACATATGATAAGGTACCTTTGGACCGTTTCATGTGTGAGTACCTGTAGTGAAAAACTTTCATTCCTAGTATTTAATATCCCGCTTCTCCTCAGTGGAATGAAGCCGGTTGACCAGGAACGCCACATTTTCTGCGAATCTGCGGATGGTTTCCATCCCCTCTACATCGCCCCATATCTCACCGGGATCCCTCCCGAATACCATGTTCCAGTAGGTGGAACCGCAAACGATCATATCGTTCATCAGATAGAACATGAGCATCCCCTGGAGAGTAGCCGTGTGACCACCCCTTCTGGCGACTGCAATAGGTCCACCCACCATCCGGGAAAGGAATCGATCTGAGGAACGGGACGCCATTCCAATCCGCTGGAGGGCATTCATCACATCACCCCGTGCAGTACCAAAATACACCGGGGCACCAATGATGAAACCCTGGCAGGTGCGGAGGGTGGCGATGATCTCATTCAGACTATCATCAATCGTACATTCTCCGGTCCCGCTGCAGGCACCGCAGGCAGTGCAGGCTTCGATCGATCGCCCGTGGAGGGACATGATCTCGCTCTCTACACCATGGTTCTGAAGAACCCGGGCACATTCTTCCATGATCTGAGCGGTATTCCCTTTTGCCCGCGGACTCCCACTGAGGAGCAGTACTTTTACCATCTGTCCCCCCCTCACACCTCAACCAGCCGGTAGCCTGCCGTACCGAGTCCTATTTCCTCGGCATACTCGATCTGCCGGTACCCGATGGTGTGCTCCCATGCCCCGGTAAACTTGTCCTTCCCCCGCTCATGGTGTTTCTGAAGTGCGGAGTCACGAATACCCATCTGGGAGTTGACCAGATCCATGCTTGCATGATCGAGTGCCACCGGGTCCTGTGCCGCGAGGATACCGATATCTGGAACCATTGGAGCGTCACTCCACGGAACACAGTCACAATCCGGAGTGATGTTCAGCAACACATTATAGTACCCTACTTTCCCCTGCTTCCCCTGGACCGCTCCCAGGGCGTATTCAACCAGCCTCTCCACAAAGAGGGGGATATCCACCGACCAGTCAAACTCGATTGCTCCTGGAGCACACACCGTCATACACTCCCCGCATCCTGCACAACGATCGCGGTCTATCCTCGTCACACTCCCTTCCCGTGTCACGGCGCCCTCGGGGCAGACCCCAACACAGCGCTCACAACCGTCGCACAGGTTCTCATGAACCATTGCATGGGCAGAATGCTGCTCCTTTTTACCTGGCGGAGGGGCACATCCCATGGCAAGGTTCTTTATGGCACCACCGAAGCCAGCGAGCATATGGGCTTTAAAGTGGCTCATCACCACCATGCTATCCGCCTCTACTATATCTCTTGCAATCTTCACCCGCGAGAAGTGCTTTCCCCCGATAGCTACCTCCGCGACATTCGAACCGCGAAGCCCACCAGCGATCACCAGAGGTGCATGTACTACGGCATAGGCAAACCCATGCTCGATAGCCGTGGTGAGGTGATCCACAGCATTCGAGCGGCTTCCACGGTAGAGGGTTCCAGTATCCGTGAGGAAAGGACTGCCCCCCCGCTCCCGAATTGCCTCTACCACCTGGCGGACCAGGACCGGGTTGATGTATGAGTCACTCCCCCGTTCACCGAAGTGGATCTTGATAGCAGTGAGATCATGGGGTGCTACGAGATCCCTGAACCCGGCAACCTCAAAGAGGCGGCGGATTTTCATGATTTTACTCTCCTGTTCGTTCCGGGCTCTCAGTCGGGCGAAGTATACAGGGGCGGGCACGAGTCTCTCCTCACAGGTAGTCTGGTATTCAGTGGTTTAAAATGGTGTGTTGGCGGGGGTGGTCACAGATACTCCTCACGTATATCCGTTTTTCTAACGATGTATGCAGACACAAAATGGTCGGGGTGGTAGCGCATTTTCGCTTCCCGAAGCCCCTCCACTCCAAGGTCGCTCTCCCGGTTGAGATACTCGAAGTCCGATCGCAGGATCGCTGCGACCTCAGCGTTGATTGCCTTATAGATGCCTTCACAATCCGGGAGACCTTTTTCGAAGTGGACGAGAGCGGTTGTGTGGTTGAGAGGTTCGAAAAGAGACATGGCCCCGATTTTTCCATCGATTCTGATGACCAACCCGGTAAGACCGAGCGCGGTGAAATGCCGGAGGGCAACGAGAATCGCCTCTTTCTCATAGGCGAGAACCGGAGATGAATCGCAGTCCCGCCATTCACACCATTTCACCAGAAACTCTCGGAGTTCGCCAAGGATTGCTTCGCTGGCCGCCTCCATACGATAGGCGCAGCGATGCCGGAACCGGTTCAGCTGGTGCCGGATGGTGAGGTACTTCTTACCGGGAAGGTCAGAGAGATCTTGGGTGCGGTACACATAATCAAACATATCCCGGTCTGGGTGAAGAGGAAGACGGGGAAATGCTCGTGCTAACCGTGCCTGATCCTCCTTACCAAAGACTATAAAAGGGGCCGAATCCCCATGGTCGCGGGCGAGTAATAGCACATCTCGGAGGAGAGCCGGGTCATCAGGTCCTATAGGGCACCTGAACTTGGTTGCTCCGCTGATGGTACTGGAGAGCACAATGGATTCCCCCACTTGTGCAAAGCGGTATGCCGCAAAATCTCTCCAGCAGATCATATTGGCGAATGAATTATCACTGTGTACCTGGGGGTAGGTCGCATAGTATCTCCTGAACAATTCCTGATCGGAAAGGGTGACGGGCTGGAAATCAGCTGGGGATATCACCGCCACTACCTCCATACAGCATAGGGGTGAATCCCTCCATCTGAGAGAAGCCCAATTCCCGGTAAAAACCTGCGGTCTGTGGGGTGGCGATACATCCTATCCAGCTGATACCCTCGGTGAGGCAGTGGGTGACCAGCTCGGCGACGATCATACACCCAATACCCCGATGGCGGTACTGCGGAGCGACCACCACATCCTGGATGTAAGCATCAGACGTACTATCGGATATCGCCCGACCCATTCCCACTGCACGCCCACTGTGTCTCTCCACAGCTACTGCAAATGCATAGCTCTTCCTGATGAGGCGGGGGAGCTCATTGTGGTCCCACCCCTCCCTCCACCATCCACCGGCGCGGTACAGGTCCGCGATCTCTTTCGTGTCCCAGGAGGTTACCAGATGGATCTCGAACTCATCTCCCTCGCCGATCTCCTTTTCTGATCTTTTACCTGCCACCACCGTCCCCTCCGTTCATCCGAAGGTGCGCTGATACAGGATAAAGCATTTTGGATATCCTGCGGGAATCAAATGGGGAGAGCACTCCTACTCCCTGAGGTATTCCCGTCA
>JAJRCM010000137.1 GCA_028678965.1 Methanomicrobiales archaeon
GGATGTACTTCATGGCATGCCTCCGAGGAAAGCGGTGATGCCCAGGACAGGGAGGGTGGTGATCAGGGCTGCCGTGATGGTTCCGGCACTGATGGCCAGAAGAGCATGACGGAACCGTATGCCGAAAACGAAAGCCGCGGCACACCCGCTCCAGGCACCGGTCGCGGGCAGTGGAGCGGCCACGAAGAGGAAGAGAGCGAGGCTCCCCCACTGCTCGAAGCGCTCGCTCTTCCGCCGCGTGCGGGCAAAGAGCCAGGTGAAGAACCGGTCACATATCCCTGAACGTGCGCTCAGGGAGGAGGATACCGGTTCCAGGAAGAGGAGGAGGGGGATGACCGGGAGGAGGTTACCAGCGACGCCAAGCAGGAATGCTTCGGTGGGGGGGAACCCCTGGAGGATGGCGAGAGGGATCGCATACCGTGCCTCGAAGAAAGGGAGAGCACCGAGCATCACGATGGAGAAGGCAGCGAGACTATCCACCACATCACGCTCCCAGCAGGGCACGGACGGTAGTGACCACGCTCTCTCGGGAGCCGATGGGTGGCTTCCAGCCGAGGCACTTCATCTTCTCCACGGAGAGGAGCATGCGGGGTACATCCCCGACCCACCCGCGAGATCCACCGGTGTAGCGGTACGTCACACCGGATAGTCCCATTTCGTCTACCACCACGTCCGCGATAGTCGTCACATCGATCCAATCCTCGGAGCCAATGTTCAGCACATTGTACGGCTCGGTCGCGTGGTCCACGGCGTAGAGCATGGCATCCACGCAAGCGTGTACCTCAAGATACGATTTGGTCTGGTGGCCATCGCCCAGGATCTCTAAGGAGGACGGCTCTCGCCGCAGTTTCTGGATGAAGTCCCAGCAGACCCCGTGGTTGGATCGTTCACCGATGATATTGGCGAACCGGTAGACCCAGGCCTTCATGCCGAAGGAGTGGCAGTAGGAGGCGATGAGCGCTTCAGAGGCAAGTTTGGTGGCACCGTAGATGGAGATAGGTTCTAATGGGGTATACTCTTCGGGTGTGGGAATCACCCGTGCATCCCCGTAGACCGTGGACGTGGAAGTGAACACTATTTCGGGAACCTGATACGTGCGCATTGCTTCCAGGACACGAAAGGTGGCCAGGATATTGTTCTGGATGATAGGGTCAGGCTGGTGTGCACTCTCCCGCACATCCGGGTCAGCTGCTATGTGGTAGACACGGCTGGCGCCGGCGATCTGGTTCTGCCACCCGTCGCTGCACAGGTCGGCCTGTAGGAACTGCACGCTGCCTCGCTCAAGGTGGGTGCGGATATTTTCCTGAGCCCCGGTGGAGAGGTTATCGATGACCAGAACGCGGTCTTTCCTCCGTACGAGGGTATCCACCATGTGGGAGCCGATGAATCCGGCACCACCGGTGACGACGCTGAACATACAGGAATGGTAGGTGCCCATGGTATACCAACGTTTCACTGGACACGGTACCCTACAGATAACCGTTTCCATCACCCTTATGGTGTGGTGGTGAGTACCCGGAACCGGAGTCAGTTCTCATGTTCATCGGTATCGATCATGGAACGACCGCCATACGGTTTGCGGGTGATAGAGGAGCGTTCAAGCTGTCCCGGGAGGAGGCGACGGGCTTCACTATCCGGGATCTTGAGCGTCTCTGCCCCCGTCAATCCATCGAGGGTATCGCGGTCTGTTACTCCATGGGCGATGCCATCAGCCGTATCACTCCTATCAGCAGGGTGACCGACCGGGGAGTGGTGAGCAGGGAAGGAGCAGGGAAGCATATCGGGGGAGGGACCCGGGTTTTTGATGAGATATGGAAAAGCGGGCTCCCCGCTGTGGTGATTCCTGGTCTCCACCGGGGATCGCCCACCGACTCCCGGTTCCGGGTCTATTCCCACCAGGCGAGCCCGGAGAAGGTGGGGATTGCGTATGAGGTGGTCCACGACCTGGGAGGTGACGTGATTGTTTCTGATATCAGCTCCAATACGGTCACTCTCCTCGTCAGCGCTCACCGCATCGTGGGGGCCATCGATGCCTGCATCTTCGCACCGGGAATCACCCACGGGGCGCTCGATGTGGATGCCATACGTCGTATCGACCGGGGCGAGCTGACCGCCAATGAAGCATTCCAGCGGGCGGGAGTGACCTATACCCTGCCGGAAGGAGAGCGTCTGCCGGCACTGGCGCTCTTTGCAGCAATGGAGGTGAGCGCCCTCCGTGTCCTCAATCCCCAGGCGCTGGTCGCTCTTGCCGGGACCATGGCCCTTGTCGTTGCTCCGGAGATTGAGCGACTGCTGGGAGAGAGAATGGCAGTGTACGATGAGTGGTGTGCGGCGAGGGGACTTGCGAGAATCGCCCGCGATGTGTTCAACGGGAAGCGTAATATCCTCGGACTTGGGGTCGATGAGGATATGGTATGACTACCTTTTGCTTATGAACCTCTCCTGATTGTCGTATGAAGGGCCGGTAGAGAATCGGGTCATCGTGGGGCACGGGATACGATTGCCAGAAAAGGTTATTGCCCTTTGGTTCGCCGTGAGATACTTCGGTTTTTTGAGAATCGCTGTGTACCTCGTACCGAACTATCGTTGACGGTATCCCTCGGAAGGGGTATTACTTCCCACTTTTCATTGAATTCTAAAGCCCCATAATAGCCCTCTTTTTGAGAAATAACCATTTTAA
>JAJRCM010000138.1 GCA_028678965.1 Methanomicrobiales archaeon
GGCTGCGTCAACCAGTACCCAGCGCCTGAGTCTCATCGCAGGGCATTATGTAGGGAAGGATGATCCGGTGATGATTGTGCGAGCCCAGAGCGGGCTGCCAGCAGTGGGGGAAGTGATAGAGGCTTTCTCGACGCCGATAATTGTTGCCGGTTGGATGAGAGGTTCACACCACGGACCCCTCATGCCTGTCGGTCTCTGTGATGCCAATTGTACAAGGTTTGATGGGCCACCACGTGTTATTTGCCTTGGATTCCAGATATCGAACGGAAAGCTCCTTGGTCCATCCGATTTGTTCGATGATCCTGCCTATGACCGAGTACGGAGCAGAGTGAATGAACTCGCCGATATACTCCGAGCCCATGGTCCCTTCGAACCCCACCGGCTCTCGCTGGATGAGATGGAATACACTACCCTGCATGATGTGGAAAAGAGTCTGAAGGACCGCTGGGAGCCTATTCCTGAAGTGTAGACTCTCAATTCAACTCTTTTTTTAATAGGAACTCGTGGGACGGTTTTTAAAAAATGTTTACGTGAACCTCTCGTCTCACGGATGCTCATTGATGCGTCATTCTGACGATCAGATACTCACCGCAAGAGGAGAGATGTCCCATTACCTTTCATTCTCCATATGTCCAACCCCTTTTTCCTTTTTTTTCCACCGTATTCATCCCACCGAGCAGGGAGACTAATTGATCAGGAGTGCAGAAGAAGGAGAACCCATATATAAGCAGATATGAGTTATAACAAATAAAATTGATAAATTGTGTGATATCCCGCAATATGAGGATTTTGTTTTCTGGCCATTTCCTGGAGAAACTTATATCATATCTGTTCTCCCACATAACGGAGATGGCTATCAGTATCGTACTCCCGATCAAGAAGGTGTTCAGCCTCGTCGATTCAAAAATTGTCGTAGAGATCAAGGATGAGAATCGTACGTTTCAGGGGAGATTGATCGCGGTGGACGAATACCTGAACCTTCACATGGAAGAGACCTGTGAGTTGATCAATAACCAGCGGGGGAGAAATCTGGGTTCTGTCGTCATCAGAGGGAATAATATTCTGACCATTGCACCGATCATCTGAGGTCCATGGCATCAATTGAAGAGGAAGCACTGCGGCTTATTCAGTCGACACCGGGGGGCATTCTCCAGAGCGAGCTCTGGAAAAACCTGAATATCGACAGCAGAAAGTGCTCCCGAATTGTCAAGAAGCTGCTGGATGGAGAATTAATCGAGCGGGTGGAGCACCGCAGTGATGGGATTAAGACGTTTCTTCTCCGTTCTACGCGGCTGTCGGTTGATGGTTCGCTTCTTCTTGCCGGTGAGGATCTCGTTCCTTGTATTGCCTGTGATCGAGAGTGTGTGGTCGAAGAATGTCCTCTGATTGTTGACTGGATGTACCAGCTTGCCATCGAGGATGCCAGAGGATAAGAGAGTTCTCTCTGGAGATTTCACAACGGTTATGTACTTCTCGATTCTACCCCTGTGTACGTGTCGAAGGATGAGGCGTCCGCCGTCGCAACCTCTCAAGTCATAGGAACCATCCTGATGGTGGCGCTCACCATCCTGCTTGCACTTCTCGTACTCCTGATGGTGAGTATACCCTGGCCCTCCTTTTCAACGGGTCCGCCAGCGATTTTTCAGGTTCGGGAGATTTACCACCGCAGTGACCGGTACCCCCATCCGCTCAATTATGACAGCCGCGTGGTCCTGATTAACAATGGTTCAAAAGAGTTTGAGAATGACAAGCTCGCTGCAGAGTTTTATCTGAATGGCCACATGATGGCTGCCCAGGCCACAACGATGAATGGTTACCATTTCATCAGCACCCACCACACGGGCATCCAGTGGATGGGAGGATCGGGATGCTCTGGCTCCACCTGGGCACCAGGAGAGCAGACGGTGATTGATTTCACTGATGGCACCTTCCACCCTGGTGACCTGGTTCAGATTGATATTATTGACACGACAACGAAGGTGGTCATCTCACGCCACAGCCATCGAGCATGAAAAAAGAGAGAACCGCATCCCTAAGGAAGGGCCATCCTTAGTCCACACAATCACATATGATTGCCGAGGACGTTTAACACCGATTTTAGACGATAGCTTTTAATGATATCCTGCAGCTCCTCCAGGGCGTAGTCACGCACCTCGGAGTCTCCCCGTGAATGGGCGGCAACAGCGATATCCACCAGCTGGAGGAACACAATGAAATTTTTATTCACATCCTGGACAGTTGCAGCGGCCATCGAACTCTCCTTCACCTACTGACAGTGTCTATCCGCCACCCTATTAATTTTGGGGGCTCTCTTCTTCCCTTTCACCGTAAGCGTCTGGTCCGGGCATTTATCGTATCAAGAGCAGTCCGAACAGAGCTCCGCACATCCCGATTGACATCCTTGAGCGATCGGGTGAGTGGTTCGATAGCACGCTGATCCCCCCATTTTCCAAGATACGCTGCTGCGTGGAGTCGCACGACATAGTTGAGATCATCGAGAGCGGCGATCATCCCCTCCATTGCATCCCCCGTTCCGATATGGAGAAGTGCACGTGCGGCTTCTGCCCGAATAAAGGAGTCTTCTTCCTGCAGCGCACGGATGAGGTGAGAGGGATCGGAGGTGCCGATGCGGACGAGAGCATCCCTCACCTTCATCCCCACGTCGTCATCACCTTGAA
>JAJRCM010000139.1 GCA_028678965.1 Methanomicrobiales archaeon
CGGGAACGGCCAAGTCCCAGTTCGACAATTCTCCTCAACTCATCCTTGCTGTAGGCGATCCCACCACCAGTCCCTCCCAGAGTATACGCCGGCCGTATGATGGCGGGAAGCCCGACACAGGCAATCGCCTCCTCCATCTGGTTGGGGGAGTTCAGGATCATACTCTTGGGGACAGGTTCCCCAATGGACACCATGAGTTCCTTAAATTTTTTCCGGTCTTCACCGCGGTAGATCGCCTCCAGCGGAGTGCCGAGAATCTCCACATCCCGGAGCGCCCCCATCTCGGCCAGCTCTGCGGTCATATTCAGTCCTGTCTGGCCACCCATACCACTCAGGATGCCATCCGGTTTCTCCTTTTCAATGATCTTCGCAATCAGGTCAGCACGCAGTGGCTCGATATAGATGACATCAGCCATCTCAGGGTCAGTCTGGATAGTCGCCGGGTTTGAGTTGACCAGTACCACCTTCACCCCCTCTTCGCGAAGCGCTCGACAGGCCTGAGAACCTGAAAAGTCAAATTCTGCTGCCTGGCCGATCACGATGGGACCCGATCCAATGAGCAGCACCTTTTTCAGGTACTCTTTTCGGGGCATCAGCCAATCCTCCCAAACAGCATGTCGAAGTAATGGTTCTCTGTATCGCGGGGACCGCCATGTGCTTCAGGGTGGAACTGAACACAGGAAATGTCGAGATCGGGGTTTTCGAACCCCTCCACCGTCCGGTCATTGGCATTGGTGTAAGAAACACAGCACCCTTCGGGAAGAGTATCTCCATCCACCGCAAACCCGTGGTTCTGGGTGGTGATGAAGATACTCCCATCACGGTACCGGACCGGTTGATTGGTTCCGCGGTGGCCGAATTTCATCTTGTAGGTTTCACCACCGAGAGCAAGGGCGGTAATCTGGTTGCCCATGCAGATGCCGAATATGGGTATGGTGCCGATAAATTCATGGACGGTCCTGATGGCATCAGTGGCTCTCACCGGATCGCCCGGGCCGTTGCTGATCAGCAATCCCTGGGGTTCGCAGGCGGCGATCTGGTGATAGGTTGCATTGTGGGGAAATACGAAGATATCAGCATCGCGGATTTTCAGGCTTACCAGCATATTGCGTTTGATACCGAGATCGATGACCGCGATCCGTTTCCCCTTCCCCTCGATGCGATAGGGTGCAGGACACGAAACATCAGGGATCAGTTCCTGATCAGAGATAGATGGGATACTCCGTGCACAGGTGATAGCCTCTTCAAGTGTACTGTCCCCCACGATAAGGGCAGCCCTGATTGTCCCTTTCTCACGAATTTTAATGGTCAACCGTCTGGTATCCACACCGCTCATCCCGGGCAACCTCTGCTCCTCGAAAAAATGCCGCAGGGTCGGTTGTGCAGCCGGGACAGAACACACCTCGCGAACCACACAGCCTCGTGCCCAGACTCGCGAGCTCTGGAAATTTGCCACATCGACTCCATAATTGCCGATGAGCGGATAGGTGAACATGAGCAGCTGGCCGTGGTAACTTGGATCAGTGAGCGCTTCCATGTACCCAGTCATCTGGGTGCTGAACACCAGTTCTCCGGCGAATATACCTTCTGCACCGAACCCTTCACCGACTACAAAATCGCCATCTTCGAATCCCAGGATCGCCTTCATGAATTACCATATTGAGTGGGTGAGTCAACTTATTAACGTAGTGCTCTCAGAAAAATCGCGATAGTTTAGGGGTTATTCTACCGCTCACTCACTCTTTTCCGCTGCGATAGCATCACGGAATTTTTTCACTTCAGGAAGATCCTCGATCTCCAGTGCCTGGTCCATGTACTTGAGAGCTTCGGATTTCCGGTTCATGGAGGAGAGGAGGATCCCCTTGGTAATAAGCAGGGTCGCATTCTTGGGTACCAGCGCGATTGCTCGATCAAAGCTGGCCAGTGCCTCCTCCACTTTCTTCAAATGCTGGAGGACGAGCCCTCTCTGGTACCACGCTTTGGCATTCTCCTGATCCATCTTGAGGATACCATCGTACGATGAGAGGGCATTTTCATACTCGCCCAATTCTTCGAATGCCATTCCCTTATGAATCGCCGCATTGGTATGCCGGCGGTCAATTCTTAACGCCATATTATAGGAAGTGATAGCATCGCGATATCGTTTCAACCGTTCTTGGTTGAGACCTTTATGATACCAGAGATCGGCACTCTTTGGGTAGATCTCCAGAGCATGGTCCAAACAGCGGATTGCCTCATCGTGCTGACCGATGAACTCCTGGAGAAGCCCTTTGCTGTACCAGGCAAGAGCGAATTTCGGATCCCGCTGGAGGATCATATCATAGGTCTGTATTGCCTCGTCAACTCTGCCGAGTTTCCCAAGATGCACGCCTTTCTGGTACCAGACCGTCATGGCATATTTGGGATCCAGCTTCAGCACCTTGTCAAAAGACTGGATCGCTTCCTCGATCCGACCACACGTACCCAGGACGAGCCCTTTCTGGAATATCGCCTGGACATGGTTTGGCTCAAGCTCGAGAACCTTATCGAAGACGTTGATGGCTTCGTCACAATTTCCCTTCTCTTTATGAAGGAGCCCCATCTTGAACCATGGATCGATATTCGTGGGATCAACCTGGACCGCCTTGGTGTAATTCTGAATGGCTTCCTCGAATTTTCCATATTCTGCGAACGTATCGCCATCTTTCATGAATTTTGAATATTCTTTACTCTTAAAAAAATCAAACATGGCCATGGTGCGTACCCTTCCGGTCCGACTATCCCGCTCTAAAAAATATGCGTTTTTTAATAAATAAATGTATGGAAGTGGGTTATATGGGGTCAATTTTCAAATAATTTGTTTTGATATCATTCTTTTTGTCGTAGGGGAAAAGAAGACTTTTTAAAATGATCAATCATTTGATACCGCATTCATAATCCTTGCTCTGATTCCCCTTCGCTCTCGAATTCATGTTCCTTCCTGCTATGGCAGGATCGGTATCGATAAGAGATCGCTGGTAGCATGATGATGCATGAAACGACCGGTACATGTGGAAGTGATTGGTTTTGAAGCAAGTCCCTGTGGCCCTTTTCCCTGCAATGAAGACCGGACTTGCGGGCTGGAAGAGTGCCACCCCACCGGAGAGTTCATTCCCGCCTGTGCAGCCCTCCAGCATGCTCTGGCGAAGGAGTTCGGGGACCAGGTGGAGTTCACGGTCACCCTGCTTGACAATGGAGTACCGGATCATGTCAAGGAGGTTGTTGAACGATACCATCCCCCCATCCCCCTTGTTCTGGTCAATGGGGAGGTAACTCCTCTGGGAAGAATCTCACTCGCTCATCTCAGGCAGAGGGTAAGGAAGGCGATGTACTGAATCAAGAGGTGTGTTACCCCTCAGCGAATCGTACCATGCCATTCTCTATATGAACAAATCCCTCCCTCTCCAGATCCTGGAGAATTTTTTTCAGTCTTTCGTCGGAAAGTGCGGTCCGCTCCCTGAGATTGTCAGCAGGCATAGACGGCTGCTGGAGCAGAATCTTGAGGATGGTACCACGCACCTGCCGGTCAGATCCCTCAAACCGGGGTTGGGGGTGATGGGTGGCACTCTTCCGTCCATAATTGCTCTCTTCTTTTTTGAGCCGGGCACCATAATCCATCAGGGCGGAGTACCACTCTCGAGGATGCTCTGTTAGGAGGGTCTTCTCGACAAGGGGAAGGATCTCCCGATCATGCACCCGAGGGGCATCAGGAAAAAAAACCGAGATGAACACCGTGCGAATGTTGGTCTCCAGAAAGACGACTGGTTCATTGAAAGCAAAGGTAACGATGGATCGGGCAGTTGCCGGTCCGATACCCGGAAACGTAGACAGAACTGCAGGATCATGGGGAAGACTGCCATTATGCTCACGAAGTACTCGCTGTGCAATTTTTTTCAAGGCGATAGCCCGCCGATTATAGCCTAGGCCTTTCCAGACCTGAAGAATCTCCTCAAGGGGGGCATGAGCAAGAGAGGAGAACTGAGGAAATCGCTGAATAAAAAGGGGATATATCGCTTCCACTCTCGGAACCTGTGTCTGCTGGAGCATGATCTCTGAGACAAGGATATGGTAGGGATCGCTGGTACCACGCCAGGGCAGGATCCGACGATAAGTACGATAGTACGTGCATATCATTGACTGGAAATCAGCGATAACGGAGGGAGTGATCCCATACACCC
>JAJRCM010000140.1 GCA_028678965.1 Methanomicrobiales archaeon
GCCTGGCACCGTTCACGGATCTGGACTGCCCGTTCCTTGAGATATTTCATGAAGTCATCCTTGATGAAGCCAGGACCCGCAATCACGATAGGACCAGCTACCAATGCCAAGCGGGAACAAACGTTCTCAAAAAAGATGGCTTTACCATCAATTCCCGATCCCTTTCCACTTCCTTGGGTGATAGTATCCACCCACTCAGGACCATACTGCCGGATCCGGAAGAGCTGCGCTTCCCCCTCCTCGATGGTGAGGATGTGTATGGCACCAAAGGTCGTAGATGCTTCTGCCCGGGCAATCCGCTCCAGATCAAGTCTTGACCAAGTCTTCAGCACCGAGAGTTCACTCCCTGGCTCGATATTGAAGGTATGGTATGCCCCAATATCCGGGCCATATTCGATAATTCCATGCACCCGTAAGCGGTTGCTGGTATGGTGGAAGTAGACCTTCTCCACACGGATACCAAGGCGCACTGGTTTTTTCTCAGCTTTTTCAGGACGCAACCGATCGTGAGGGATTTCGACCGTCCGAAGCGTTGTGGAAAAAACGAAACTACCAGGTACGATGAGCTGTTCGAGATGCCAGAGATCGTCCGGGACCTCAGGCCACAGAGTGATTTCCCCAAAGCCCTTCTTCAATTCCCGTCGCTCAGCTCTCATGTTCCTCCACCAGGTCTGATCCCCCCGACGGAACAAAGGGGGCAACTGCATCGGTGGTCAGAACACGACGAAAGCCGTGAATTCCTCTCGATTCTAATCGTTCCTTCAGGATTCTGACCACTTTTTTTGCCATGTCGTTGGGTTCGAACTGGCCAGGTTGAAGCGTGACCCAGACCCGAGCCTTCGCTGTCACCGCTGCAGGTGGTCCTCCGATAACGGAGATATCGGTGCCCTCACTCACCCCAATCGCCACAGCGAGAGGAACATCGCGATAGTACGTTCGCTCTCCCCTCACCATAAATGATCCCCGGGCTACATACTCTCCGGGCGGGGCAGCTTTACTCACCTGTTCGGGCCTTGCACTATAGACATCAGCGCTAAATCGTCCGCTTTTCCAGGCACCGGAGTACGATGCTGCAAACTGGGCCACCTCCAGAGGATAAACAGTGGCTCCCTTCTGGATGACCACACTAGCTCCATGAACTTCGGCATGAAAAAAGGTGTCCTTTCCCTCCATGTAGCGTTTTACCAGTTCTTCATTCTGTGCGGCATCCTTGCCACCCACAACGAGAATCCCATCAGTAGTATGGAACCAGCGGAACCGGTGGAACCAGCGTTTCTTTGGCACTGGCGCTTCCGCCAGCGTCCCCTCCTTTTTCTGGATAGGTTTTTCTAAGGCGATTAGCGCACCGGACCTCTTTCTCTTCAATTTCTTCATCTGCTCGAAGTATCGGGCCACGTTTGCATCAATTGATTCATCCACAGAGAGTATAACCCGTTCACCAAGATCCAGTTCGATGGCCGATGTTGAAGGATGAAAAGCGGTGATTATCCGGGCCTCATCGACAGTTCCTTCCCGAATCCGGGCCTCAATCTCCTGCCAGGAGAGCCGCTTCCGTGCCTCCCGAAGGGTCTTCTGGATCCCCTCGATGCGCGTGTACTGCTCGTATATTACCTCCACTTTCCGCTGTAACGCAGCAATCTGCGTTTCGAACTGTGCGATGGTCCGCAGCTGCTGGTCTCTGATTGAGCGTTCACGGGGAACCCGGACTCCGGTAGGCGTTCCAACAGGTAAGAGTTCGCGGTAAAATTCCTCTAAGGCGGCACTAAAGGAGGAGAAAGTGCGCTGTGGTGCTTCACCTCCCAGGGTGATGGGCCAGCACCCGGACGAAGTGATCACCGGCATCCGGTGATTCCGGACGCGGTCAACAAGGGTGTTGATCGCTCCCCGGATGATCACGGCATTCACGCCAGGTGAGGGGGTCTGTTTAGGCACCTCCGCCATGCGACAAATTTCCTCGGCGTACTGCCCACCTAGCATACAATCGATAGCGAGAGTTTTTACCACTTCTTTATCCTGTTTTTGTAACAGGGTTTGGAACTCAGAGTCGGATAACTCGCGGCAGTCGCACCCACTGACCGGATACCTCGCTCCCTTCACTATGTCCCGTTCCCTGAAACGATGCGGCCGGAGGGGCATGATGATGGTCCCATCTTCCTGACAGAGTACCACATTTCCCTCATCAAAGAGCTCAATACACAGCCGAAAGGTCTGGTTTCTTTTCCCGATATCGAAGTACAGCACCCGCTGGATGCCATACTGGCCGGTGGCGAGGACCTTTCCTCCGTCTAGATATTTCCGAAGGAGCATAGCAAATCCCGTGGGATTCATAGGGGGAGAGGGAAGCGTGTGGACAGGATGGACTCTTCTCCCAGACTCGATGAGCAGGAGGTGTTTCGCATGATCTTTTCCGCCGAGTCTCACCCCGATCCGAGCGGCATCATACTGGTAGATCTTGCCAATCCAGAGGGGGAGCATCGTGTTCAGCTCCTCCACGAGAGCTAAAATATCGATCCCGCTCATTCCCTGGGTGGTGGCCATAAATAAATTAGTTATGGTGTAAGTACAACAAAATAATCTATTGATGTGTGATGAGCGAGGAAACCAAGACCATTAAAAAGGATTCAATGCCACAGGAACCGGCAAAAAAGAAGTCCGTGGCCGATAAACGAGCTGAGCATATCGATCGAATAAAAAGAACTCTCAGCGCGTCATTTCTCGGCCTTGCCGCAGGGATCGCTGCCTTTTTCCTGAAAGAAGATACCATGAGCGGCATCCTTTTTTTGGCCATAGCCATTATCATGCAACGCTACCTGTTTATCCCTCTCAGGAGAAACATGACCCCGCTCGGGGCAAAGGACTGGTTCTACCAGGGGTTCATGACATTTTCCTTGTGGTTTATATCCTGGACTATCCTCCTCACCACCGCTTGATAAAGGTCACCACATGCGCATCGCAGTTCTCCACCGGGATAGGTGCCATTCCAAGAAATGCGGCCTGGAGTGCATTCAGTACTGCCCCCGGGTGAGGTCAGGGGATGAGACCATCATCATCGATGAGAAGGGGCTTGCGGTCATATCCGAGGAGTTGTGCGTGGGATGTGGTATCTGTGTAAAGAAATGTCCATTTGAAGCGATAGATGTGGTCAGCCTCCCTGAGGAACTGCAATATCCCACTCATCGCTATGGAACCAATGGATTTGTACTCTATGGTCTCCCCATTCCGGTGAAGGGAAAAGTAACCGGTATTCTCGGCCCGAACGGAATTGGCAAAAGTACATCGATCCAGATCCTTGCCGGTCAACTGACTCCCAATCTCGGAGAGCCTTCCCAGCAGGCAGCCTGGAAGGAGATCCTGAGACGCTACGTGGGCACCGAACTGTTCGATTACCTCCGCTTGATCTCGGAACAGCAATTGAAACTGGCCTTGAAACCCCAGTACATCGACTATATTCCGCGAGTATTCCAGGGTACGGTAGCGGAACTTTTAAGAAAAACCGATGAGCGGGGAAAGCTAGGTACCTATCTCACCGATCTTGCGCTTGAGCCCCTCCTCACTCGCTCTATCGATACCCTCAGCGGGGGTGAGCTCCAGCGTGTCGCTATCGCTGCTACCCTTGCGCGTGATACCGACTTCTATTTCTTCGATGAGATCACTCCATTCCTGGATATTCACCAGCGGATGCGGGCAGCATATCTCATCCGTGACCTTGCCAAGGTAAAGCCAGTGGTGATTGTCGAACATGACCTCGCAATCCTCGATATGCTCGCTGATACCGTCCATATTGCCTATGGGAAACCAGCAGTATTCGGGGTAGTCGCCCAACCTAAGGGAGTACGGGTGGGTATCAACGAGTATCTCTCTGGCTACCTTCCGGAGGAGAATGTCCGGTTCAGAGATCATCCCGTTATCTTCGAACACCGCTACCATGAAGGTCAGATAATCAGGAATCCGATGGTGCTTATTCCTCCGATGAGTAAAAAGTTTCCAGAATTCACCTTAGAGATTGGTGGAGGAGAAATACGGGAAGGTGAGGTGCTGGGTGTTGTGGGACCAAACGGTATTGGAAAGACTACCTTCGCACGACTCCTTGCCGGAGAGGAGAAAGCGGATAAAGGGGCGTTGGACAGGAATATCCGTATTTCTTATAAACCTCAGTACCTCAAAGCATGGGGAGAGGATTCAGTCGAACAGATGCTGCGTGGTGCAACTTCACGGTTTGACACCTCGCACTACCAGAACGAAGTTCTCGAGCCCCTGGCACTGCGAGCCATTCTTCAATCGCCAGTCTCCTCTCTGAGCGGTGGTGAACTCCAGCGGGTGGGTATTGCTCTCTGTCTCTCGCGGGATGCTGACCTTTACATCCTGGATGAACCAAGTGCCCACCTCGATGTGGAGCAGCGGGTGAAGCTGCCGCGGGTAATCAAGGGCCATGCTGAATCAAAAAATGCCAGTGTTCTCGTTATCGACCACGATATCTACCTGATTGATATGATCAGCGAGCGATTGATGGTCTTTGAGGGCACCCCGGGGGTTTATGGTACCGCCCATGGTCCCTTCACTATGCATGAGGGGATGAACCAATTTTTAAGAGGGCTTGGGGTCACCTTCCGGAGAGATCGTACCGGCAGACCAAGAATCAATAAACCAGGATCCTTCCTCGATCGGGAACAGAAGAGTACCGGCGAGTATTATTACACCACTGGCGACTGAGATCGAGACATGGGCTCAGACAGAATGAAGAGCTCATCAAGAGCACTCTCGATCAGGGATTTCATCAGGAGCAGATGATCGGAGACGTATGTAGGCATCCTATTTTTTGTTGTAATCCGCACCATTTTCAAGGCAATCGTCGCTTCCCGGAGAGTACTGTGCGCTTCTCGTAACGAAAGGTTTACCTGATACCTGTCGCCCACTTGGAGTGCTCCCGCGGCGGTCGTAATCTGGCAACTGAGCTTTAATGGTATACCTTTCAATGGTGAGGCATCCAGATCATAGTATTCCAGCTCCTGAATAATGCTCTCTATACCCATCGATATGGGCATGGAGGGGGATGGCACCCGTACAATCCTTGTCTCGGTCATCATGTGAGCCTCTCGTACGAAGGGATTGGCACCATTACGTAAATATTCAGAGAATAGTACTGGTTCAATGATAGAACCGGTTAGTTCAATACACTCAATAGACAGCTTTGTACGATTCTATTTTCTCGATGCATCCATGAAAAAATATCGGGGGAGTATTTAATCGAGCTTTCGTTTGCCCATCGATTCAATATAGGTCAATTCCTTTCCGGCCTCGATCTTACCAAGAACCTCGTCGGGTACCTTCGATTCAAACATCGTGTAATCTTTCACATCCATCAACTGGACGACATTGCCGCTAATAGAGATAACCTGTCCGCTCTTCCTTTCAACAATAGGGACATAGATCTTCGCTGAGACCGGCTGGACGATGGATCGCTTAACCCCATCAAAAATACCGACCGCATCAATCCGTGATTTAGCGGCACCGTGTTTTCCAGGTTTTGACGTGGCAATACCGAGGATCTTGCACGGTTCATCCTCAATCACAACATACCGTCCTTCCTTCAGCTTACCTACCTCTGTCTGGTCCTTCATTCAGGTCACACTCAACGTGATAGTAATTTATCTTGATTGCTCCACATAAATACAACGCAACAGAACGATGGGCGAATTCTTCACATTTTGCGAGAAGATGGGAAAAGAGGTCAATGAAGCTATCTGCGATCTCATCGGAACCACGAAAGGGTGGGAGATAACAAAGATGGGCGCGGATGGAACCCCTACCCGGTACCTTGATCAGGTAGCTGAAGACCGGGTTCTTGAGCAGCTTATGGCAGATGGGTGCTACCAAACCCTCATCAGCGAAGAGGTGGGGAGGAAAGATCTGGGAGGGTCTTCGGGGACTATCTTTCTCGATCCTATAGATGGGACGTATAATGCAGCTCACGGCATTCCATTCTACGCCCTTTCCATTGCACTTGCCGAGAGGGGTACAATCTGCAAAGGGTATGTGAAAGATTTAAGTCATGGCGATACCTTTACCGCTGCGAAGGGAGAAGGAGCATGGTGCAACGGGAAGCCAATCCACGTCTCCTCCACCCGGTCGCTTACCGAGAGTGCCATGAGTGTGTACGGAAAAAAGTTTGACCTTGGTCAGATGCTCTATCTTGGACAAAAAATACGACGGTGGAGACTCCTCGGAGCATCTGCGCTTGAACTCTGCTATGTAGCCAGTGGAAGAATTGACGGATTTATCGATCTTCGGAAGACACTGCGGGTCACCGATGCTGCCGCCGGTATGCTGATCTGTGAAGAAGCTGAAGGAAGGGTGAGTGATATTGAAGGGAATACTCTCGTATTTCCGGAAGAGGTCACGGTGGGAAGAACCCTTGTTGCCACCAATCGCAGCCTCCACGGAAAGGTGATAGAATATCTACGGCAGGGATCTCAATGAGACTTGGGTTGGTATCACGGATTGATGATCGCAGAGCCATAGAGTTTACCGCACAGCTCCGCCAGATGCTGGAAGGAGAAGGATTCACCATTGTTTATGACCAGAGCAGTGCGGCTATTCAGATACGAGAACGCGGACCGCACCCTATTGAGGTGGATGCGGATATGATGGTGGTGGTGGGGGGTGATGGCACAGTGCTCCGCACAGTGCAGATGATGAAAAAACAGATCCCCCTCATCGGCATAAATTGGGGAGAGGTAGGTTTCCTTACTGATCTTGAACCGGAAGATACCCTCCCCTTTTTCCAGTCGATCAAGGATGGCTTCAGCGTTGAAAAACGGATGAGGATTACCATCACCTCAGAATCCGGTTCACTTGCTCATGCGCTGAATGAAGCGGTGATTGTTACCAGCCGTCCGGCAAAGATGCTCCGGTTCTCTATTTTTGTGGATCAGGTGAGTGCCGGGACCTTCCGTGCCGATGGCATGCTAATCAGCACCCCCACTGGCTCCACTGCCTATGCGATGAGTGCCGGTGGACCGATCATCGATCCCAAAATTGAGGGATTCCTCCTTGTCCCCCTCGCTCCCTACATGCTCTCCTCACGACCGTGGCTGGTAAGCTGTGAACGTCCATTGGAGATCCGGCTGGAAAGCACCAAACCTGCTAAACTAGTCGTCGATGGTCAGCGGACCTGGGATCTCACCGAAGGGACCTCGCTTACTGTTGAACGCTCTCCAGAACCTGCACTCTTTGTTGATGCGGGGAAAAAATTTTTTAAAAAAATAGACTACAAACTCCGCCGTCTCTGAAGAGGGGCACATCTTTAATTTGGATAAGACCCATGCTCCTGTAGAGGAGGTTATGATAATGGAAGATGAGATGAATATCAAGGTATCCTACGCCGATATATCTGAGACACTCAAGAGATATCTCGCTCTCAACGGATCTCCAGTCGCGGTAAAGCTTGCCAAAGACCCATCGGGGATACCTGAAGGGATTAGCGAGATCAAGGATCAAGTCAGACACTGCCAGATGGTGAACCTTGCCCGCAAAGAAGGGGCAATATTCTATGCGACCGCTCAGAAACATCAGTGCGCCGGTGGCGCATGGGCCCTTGGTTTACGGGAGATCACCCAGAGCCTGAAAACCGGTGAATTCTATTTTAAACTTGGAAAATTTTCTTCTTGGGCTGCCTGTAAAAGAACCATTGACATGATACCTCACCTGGCATCAGGAGAGACGTATGCAACTGTCTATGCACCCCTAGAAAAAGCGCCATTCTCCCCTCATGTGGTGCTAGTCGTCGCTCCTCCTCGGGCGATGCTGAAACTCGCCCAGAGCAGTCTGTTCCGGTTGGGGGGGAGGATCAATTCCACCATGGCGGGAATCCAGTCAGTCTGTGCAGACTCAACCGCTCAGACTTACCTGACGGGCAGACCGAACTTTTCGCTGGGGTGCGATGGGTCTCGAAAATTTTCTGGTATTGCTGACAGCGAGATGGTCATGGGACTCCCTGGTGAGCTTCTTTCCGAAATTGCCGATGCCATTACCATTGTGACCGGAGCCCCCGGCTCTGTCTGAATTTTTTTTAGGAATTATTCCGTAACGTATGGTGATAAAGGTTTGAAAGGAGCAATCCCTGTTTCGTTCAAATTCTGCCACCAACAACTTCGTTATGTTTAAACAAGTTATGAGAGACGAGTTCCTTTTGACGCTATCAGAGGAACGGCTCTGCAGAATTGATACAGTGACAAATTATTTCGTTTCTATCAAGGGATTGAATACAACCGGTACGTTGGACGTGCTGCGCATTGATGGTTTTAATGATATGGAAACGTAACAACTAGTAGGAGCTTCTGGCATCCCGACGCTAAAGCGTAATGGAACCTGAAGAATAACCTCGTGGGGGAACATATGGTACAGGTATCAATGAAACTTGAGATGAAGGATACTCCCGGCCAGCTGGTCAGGGCATTAAAACCGATATCCGATACCGGGGGCAACATTATCGCAGTTATCCACCAGCGAGAATCCCTCACCCGGGCTGAGGTAATCGACGTTCAGGTAGTAATTGAATTACCCGAAAAGCGCTTAGAGGAACTCGTAGCGCGAATGAACGAGCAAGGGGTAACCGTTCAGCGAATCGGGACCGAACGACTCATCCACAAAAAATCCCTCATCCTGATCGGGCACATCATGCATACTGATCTGACAGATACGGTCGATCATATCGATACCACAGGATATGCGGAAGTATCGGAGCTGGAGCTGATTATGCCTGCCATTGCAGAACCCTCTTCCGCCAGGATGATGATCAAGGCTACAAACGCGGAGGCGATGAATAAAGCGCTGGAAATCCTCCGCCAAGTGGCAAGGAAGAAGGATATTCTGGTGATAGAATCACTGGAGGAGAACGGATGAAGGTAGCATTGCTTGGTCTCGGTTCTGTGGGGCAGGGGATTGCTTCCATGGTCCTCAAAAAAGGACTCGGAATCACCATCACTGGTCTCGCTGATTCGAAGAGTGGAATAATCGATGCCAAGGGAATCAATATAGAGGAGATTCTTGTCAGGAAACGGGGAGGTAATCCCGCTGGTGATACCTCGGTCTCCGCGATGGATGTGGTTCAGAATGCGGACTATGATGTGCTGGTGGAGGTCACCCCCACGAACATTTCCACCGGTGAGCCCGCGAGGACCCATATCACCTCCGCGCTTAGAAAGGGCAGGCATGTTGTCACTTCCAACAAGGGACCTATTGCCCTGCACCACCGTGAGCTCCTCACGCTTGCGGACACTCACCATGTCTCGCTCCGCTATGAGGCAACGGTTTGTGGTGCGATCCCCATCATTCACATCCTGGAGCACGGACTTCTCGGTAACCAGGTGAAAGCTCTCCATGGGATTATGAATGGAACCTGCAACTTCATCCTCACCAGGATGTCGGAGGAGGGGCTTTCCTATGAGCAAGCGCTTGCTGAAGCAAGGGAAATGGGATATGCGGAGGCCGATCCCAGCTATGATGTGAAAGGGATAGATCCAGCCATAAAACTCGTTATCCTCGCCAATGCCATCTGGAATCTGGGTGTCACTCTGCATGAGGTAGAGATCACTGGCATTGACCAGATCACCCCCGAAGCCCTCCGGCTGGCAGGGGAGGATGATGCCACCATCCGACTCATTGCGGAAGCAATACCAGCCCGACAGCTGCTCAGAGTCTCACCCCGTATCCTCCCGCGGAGCCACCCCCTGGTAGTGAAGGGCACTCTCAACGCGGTGACGCTGGAGACGGATATGGCGGGTTCGCTGACCTTCATCGGGAAAGGAGCCGGATCCATCGAGACCGCCAGTGCCATTATTGGGGATATCCTGTTCATCAGAGAACAATATGACGGGTGTTCTTGAGAAACGCCGCGAATATTTGCGATTAATGCGCCAGTGCACTCTGGACGCTGGATATTTTACCGTAACGGATATCTCACAGCGGACCGGCATCCCACGGAGTACCGCCCAAGACTGGATTAACCGTCTTCTCTCCGAGCAGTGTATCGGTATTATTCAGGAGAGGAGGGGACGATACCCTGCTCGGTATGTTTCACGAAGCGCTATCCCCCAGAGTGCCTGTCGGAGGATCTTCACCACGCTCGATGGGGATAAGGTGGAGATATACCATGAATGCCTGAGCGGGAGCTGTGCAGCTTTCTGCGAATACCAC
>JAJRCM010000141.1 GCA_028678965.1 Methanomicrobiales archaeon
ATCGCTCTCTGCACGATCCCTTGGGTTTCTCTCCCTCTCCTCCATTGGTATCTGGCTGCTCGATGTGGCGGTCTGCCTGGTGGTGATAGAAATGTTCCAGCTCTCTGTCCCCCTCGCCGTGGTAATTCTCGCCATTGCCATCGGCAACCTGGTGAAAGCAGTCCCCCTCACTCCGGGAGGGATCGGGACCTACGAAGCAGCACTGGCCATCACCTTCAGCCTGACCGGCCTTTCCATGGTCAGTGCCACCCTGATTGCCATTATCGACCACCTGGTGAAGAACGCGGTGACCCTCATTGGGGGAATTATCTCCATCTACTTCTTTGGCAGCTGGGTGGTCACCCTGATGCGACGGGCTCTCAAGGTGAAGATGGGAGAGGATGGGTCTCGTGGGTAGTGAAGTCCAGCTTCTGGACGTTGTGCTGTGGGTTGCGACCCTCACCTTCCTCCGCCTCTCCCTCCAGCCCTATCTGGAGAGGACCTTCACCACTCTCGGGGCACCACTCTCCTACTCTGTTTCCATCCTGCTGTTTACCGGTTTTTCCTGGTACCTGGGGTGGCTGGGGATCCCAGTGGTCTTCTCCATGCTCCCCTTTGCAATGATATTTGTCTGGTATCTCTCCCGAGGAGCCTATACCTACCCACACCTGAAAGCGTGCCTGCGATGGGACGCCGTGTTCGCGTTTGGGTTCCTCAGTGCCCTCATGGTGCGGTTTGTCAACCCGTCCATCTCGTTTGCGGAGAAGTTTATGGACCATGCCTTTCTCGCCTCGGTCATGCGATCGCCGGTCGTTCCTCCTCTCGACCCGTGGTACGCGGGGGGAACGCTGAAGGTCTACTATTACCTGGGATACTGGATGTTCGGATCTCTGGGAGTACTGACCGGGATCCCCTCAACCGTACTCTTCAATCTTGTCCTCCCCACCGTCTTTGGGCTCACCCTGGTAAATGCGGTTCTCGTGGGCCACCTGCTGCTCCCCCGGTTCCGCTGGGTGCCTGCAGCCGTCTTTTTCCTGGTCAATCCTTCCTTTCTTCTGCTCCTCCTCCAGGGGGAAGGCATCTCCACGGTGCTCTGGGAGAGCACCCGGACCATCAGTAACACCATCACCGAATTTCCTCTCTTCTCCATCATCTGGGGGGATGTGCACCCTCACGTTATGGGATTGTTCAACCAGGTCTTTCTTATCGCACTCCTTCTCATTGCCACTCAGCAGTGGCATTCGATGGGCGGGAAGGCGCGCCTGACGCTCATCACACTCTGTGCTCTGAGTCTGGGTACGATGCCTCCCCTGAATTCATGGGATGTTCTCCTCTACGCTCCCATCATGCTTCTGTTCGGTGTTCTTATCTGGCACCGTTCGAGGGCTGTGCAGGGGACCACGAACCGGGTTCACCCGCTAACCTTTCTCCTCCTCGTGCCGCTGTTGGGGGTAGCCCTCTACCTTCCGTACTACCTCGACCTCACCACGGCCGGCATCAAGGGTATCGGTATCGTGTATACACCCTCCGATCCCATCCAGTTTCTTTTAGTCCATGGCTGGTTCCTGGTCATCCTCACCGCAGCCTGCATTCCCGATATCCGCCGGCGCCCCTTCCTGCTCCTCGTCCCCATTCCGCTTATCGCGTTCGGGTACACCGCGGTTGCTCTTGCTACCATCCCCCTGGTGTACCTTTGTACCTCTCCTGCCTTCCGCGGGGAACGGATCCTCGCCATCCTTGGGCTCATTGCCCTTATCATCCCCGAATTCATCTTCCTGAAGGACAGTTTCGGGGATCCGTATTATCGCATGAATACTGTTTTTAAATTCTCGTATGCAGCTTGGGTTCTCCTGGGTCTCTCTGCCTCAGTGATAGTTGCCCGGTGGATGACCCCGCGGCTGCCAGCGGTGACCTCTTCCCGTTCCCTGACTATCGCCAGCGCTGTCTGTGCGATCCTCGTTATCCTCTCCCCTCTTGTTCTCGGCCCTCAGTTCGGTGTACCAGGAGGGACCTTGGATGGGATGGAGTACCTGGCCTCCTCACATCCGGCCGATGCCCGGGCACTCACCTTCCTGCGATCTCTTGAGGGGGAGGAGATTATTGTCGAAGCAGAGGGAGGGGACTACGGGTACTTCTCCCGCGTCTCTTCGTTTACCGGGATTCCAACCATTATCGGGTGGCCGTACCATGAGATCACCTGGCGGGGCGATGGCCATGACGTCATGACCCGTGTGGTAGACGTCCAGTCCATCTACGAAGATCCCTCCCAAACGATGGCATTGCTTCAAAAGTACAACGCAACCCTTCTCTATGTGGGTGATACGGAGCGTGAGCATTACCGAGTGAACCTGCCTTCAGAAGGATTGGCACCCCTCTTTACCACCGATGGAACGATAGTCTACCGGGTGGTGATGAACGCAAGTCTCGGACCGGTGCCAGAAGCGATCGTATGAGGAGTCACAAAGGTTTATCTTCAATCTCGATGAAAAGTATGGGTTGCGTCGTCACTCACTGAGGGGTGATGAAGTCCGAATGAGGTGAGTTATGCCAAAGGGTTATGTGAAATTCGAAGTACCCGACGATATCCAGAATAAGGCGCTCGAGGCGCTGGAGATCGCACGGGATACCGGGAAGATCAAGAAGGGATCCAACGAGGCGACCAAGGTAGTCGAGCGGGGTCTCGCCCAGCTCGTGCTTATCGGGGGCGATGTGGAGCCCGAAGAGATCGTCATGCACCTTCCGCTGCTCTGTGACGAGAAAAAAATTCCCTACATCATTATTAAGAAGCAGAATGACATCGGGGCGGCAAGCGGTCTTGATGTGGGGTCAGCTGCAGCGGCTATTGTTAAATCCGGCAAAGCGAAAGAACTGGTGGACGACATCGTCAAGAAAGTCGCCAGCCTGAAAGGTTGAGGGGACCATGGCGGATACAGCGACGCCCGCAGAGGTCCTTGAGGTCATCGGGAGCACCGGTATGCATGGCGAAGCGATGCAGGTGAAATGCCGGATACTGGAAGGCCCCAACAAGGGACGTATCATCACCCGGAATACAGTCGGCCCTATCAGGGAGGGAGACGTCCTGATGCTTCTTGAAACCGAGCGCGAGGCCAAGAAGCTCACCAAGCGGTGATCGGACATGGTTGACACACGCATCTGCAGTTTCTGCGGTACGGTCATCGAGCCCGGGACAGGGAAGATGTTCGTCCGTAAAGATGGCACAATATTCTATTTCTGCACCACCAAGTGCGAGAATAACTACGATCTGGGCAGGGTACCGCGGCGGGTACGCTGGACGACTGCAGGACGAAAGGCACGCGGCAAGGAGTGACCGGGGTGGATCGCACCTTCGTTATGGTCAAACCCGACGGGGTCATGCGAGGGATTTCAGGTGAGGTGATCGCCCGGTTCGAACGGAAGGGACTGAAGCTCGTCGCGGCAAAGCTGGTCCGGCTGTCTGAAGCGCAGGTCATGGACCAGTACCGTGAACACCTCGACAAACCATTCTTCCCCTCATTACACGCCTATATCCTGAGTGGCCCCTGCCTGGTGATGGTGTGGGAAGGCCACAACACGGTCAGTGTGGTCCGTCGCATGGTCGGAGCGACCAACCCATCTGAAGCCGCACCAGGAACCATCCGTGGCGACCTCGCCTTGGACACCGGCAGGAACGTCATCCACGCATCCGATTCCCCGGAGAGTGCTGCACGGGAGATTGCCATTCACTTCAAGGATCGCGAGCTCCTCACTTACCAGCGGGTCGATGAACCGATCATATACGAGTGGCAGTAAGTAACCACCAATTCTTCCCCCACTCTTTCCTCGTAAAGACGTCACCATTCTCTAGAAATTCGTAGTCTCAAGAGAGTATCTGACAATCGAGACATCATATCCCAGGGAGGGATTGGGAGTACGACTATTTCCGGAGATGATACGTGTCTCTCACCGCAGAGCGGCAGGGAGGAGCTCCCCCTATCACTTTGCGCTAATGCACACCTCTTTCCCTTTGAAAACATTCGGTCCCCATTGTTGAATGATGAGAGACTTCTGTATGCACTGCAAGCCTCCACCATCCCAACACCCTCCCC
>JAJRCM010000142.1 GCA_028678965.1 Methanomicrobiales archaeon
ACGATCCGGAGATCAGCACAGAGCGGGGGTTCGACGTGAATGTGAGGATTTTTGCCTGCAGAGGCGGGAACCAGGAACCGGTACGCTTCGCAGTGTTCTTCCGATGCATCCAGCCCGAATAGGGTAGCAGAACCCCCTCCTGCACGCCGCAGAAAGTCTATCACCGCGAGAGGTACCACCCCCGGTCCGGTACCGACATCGAATACGCGGAGGTCAGGTTTAATAAGCCCTTCACGGGCGAGCTCAAGGAGCAGGTGCTGGAACTGGACAAAGAAGACGGGCAGCTGGTAGGCAAGGTAACCCAGTACCTGGTAGCCGGTATGGTAGCTGATACGCCTCTTTTCGCCCTCCCTCCAGTAGTCTCGTTTCTGTGCGATCACCGCCGCCCGTAGCCGTGACAGAACGACCGGATCGTCCCACCGTTTTCCGGTCTTCTTCTCGATGTACGCCTCAATCAACCGTTCGAGATTCGCAGGTACCCGCGGCCGGTCGAGAAAGCGACGTTCCCGTGTGAGCCCCCCGTCACTGAAGCGCCCCTGCGTATCTCTGTTCGGTGGTTTTGCCTCATTCACCGCATTGGCCGGGGAGTTTTTTCTGGGAGAGGATACGTCCTCCCGCTCACTTGGTGATCCATGTTTCCGTTGGGTCTCATGTTTCATCGCTGGACCCTCCTCCCTGTTTCTGCGGTCATGGAGAGGTGAACCTCATGACAACGGTATTCTTCACATCGCCTCCGATCGTATCCTCCCGGAACGGGCGAGGACGATACCATAGGTGACCGCACTCAAGAGAATGATCGTTGCACCGGAAGGAGCATCAAGGTAATATGACAGGGCGATGCCTCCCAGGGTGAACAGGCAGCCAAGGATCACCGAGAGGACCATCATGGTGTAAAGCCTGGTGGTGAGGATACGGCTGACAGCGGCCGGGATGGTCAGGAGGGCGATGACCAGGATGATGCCTACCACCCGGATCAGCATGACCACGGAGAGAGCGATCAGGGAGAGAAGGATTGCATTCACCCGTGCGACCGGCACGTTCTGGATGGTGGCGAATTCCTCGTCAAAGGTGACCGCCAGTAACTCATTATACAGCAGCCACACGGTGAGGACGATAACGGTGTCAAGGGCGATCATCATCATGAGATCGGTGGAGGGGACGAGGAGAATATTCCCGAACAGATAGCTGAACAGGTCGGGAGCATAGCCTGGTGTCCACCTGATGAACAGGATGCCGATGGCCATCCCCACTGCCCACATGGCGGCGATGAGCGTATCCATATACTGGTGGGCTCTCCTGCGGAGGTAGCTGATGAATCCAGCAGCAGCGAGGGAGAAGACCGTGGCTCCAAGAACGGGGCTTACCCCCAGGAAATACCCGAGACCTATTCCCCCAAAGGCTGCATGGGAAATACCTCCCCCCAGAAAAGAGAGTCGTTTGACCACCACGTACGTGCCGATAATGCCACAGGCAATACTGGCGAGAATTCCCGCAAGGATTGCATTGCGGAAGAACTCGAACTCGAGGAGTGCGATCATGGCCCCTCACCACCGGTATGGTCGCGGAGGACACGGTGGGGCAGTCCATGGGCAATAAGGTCGACCGGGCACTGATAGACCGCGGCAAGCATATCCCCGGTGATCTCCTTTGTCCCATGGGTGAACAGCTTTCGGTTCAGGCAGGCGATTTTGTCGACATAGGTAGAGATAGCGGTGAGATCGTGGGTAACGAGGACGATTGCCATATCCCGCTGGAGCCTGGAGAGAATCTCATAGAACTCGGTCTCCATACCAGGGTCCACATGGCTGGTCGGCTCATCGAGAAGCAACGCCCGGGGATCGGTCACCAGTGCGCGAGCGATGATCACCCGCTGCTGCTGTCCCCCGGAGAGTTCCCCAATGGGCCGATCAGCGAGATCCTCAATTCCCATTTCCCTGAGTGCGGTATCGACTTTCTCCTTATCGGTTGCTGAAAATTTTCGGAAAGGATGAGGGATGTGACTGAGCCGTCCGGTGAGTACCATTTCCCTGACGGTGATAGGGTACCCGAAATCGAAGGTACGGAACTGGGGGACATAGCCAAGAAAGCTCCGGCCACTCTCCGGCGGTTGTCCAGCGATGGTCACCTCACCCTTCATGAGGGGGACGATTCCCAGAATCACCTTCAGGAGGGTCGTTTTTCCCCCGCCGTTCGGACCAATGATCCCGTAGAAATCGCGGTCACCAACAGAAAGGGTGACGTCCTCCAGCACGGTCTGTCCACCGAGCTGGACCCACACATTCTTCACTTCAATCAGAGAAGTCATCCTTCGCCACCTCCGATGATGGAGCCAACATATTCGAGGTTTGGAATATATGCCTCGGCGAGAGGATCCACCTGGACTACCGTGCCATTGATCTGTCGGGCGACAACCTCTGCCTCACGGGGACTGAACTGCGGCTCGACAAAGACAATACGGATATCCTGTGCCTGGGCAGCGGCTATCAGGGAGGCAATCTCCCCCGAGGAGGGTTCCTTTCCCTCGCTCTCGATGGCAATCTGGGTGAGGCCATACTCCCGTGCGAAGTAGCCCCACGCCGGATGGGTCACGAGGAACGCCGTCCCCCGTGCCGGAGCAAGCGCCGTTTGCAGGTTCAGATCGAGCGCATCGAGATCCTGCAGGAGTACATCTCGCCGCGACTGGAATTCTCCGCACTCCTGGCGATCATGCTCGCAGAGTGCCGAGGTGATATGGGTCACCATCACCTTCGCATTCCGGGGAGAGAGCCAGATGTGAGGATCGTTATCCATGATTGGAATCCCCGCTGAGGTGTTGACCACCACCACATCGTTCCGGACCTCCGCAAGCCTTGTAATGAAGTGCTGTTCGAAGGGCATCTGGGTACCGGTGGCGATGATGAGTTCCGCACCGCTGGCCTCGACAATATCCCGGGCAGAAGGTTCATAGCTGTGGGGTTCAGCGCCTGGTGGCAGCAGGACCAGCACCTCCACGTGATCACCCCCCACTGTCTCGGTAAAATTCTTCAGTGGGGGGATGCTTACTGTAATCAGGTGCCGTGAACCGCCAGGCTCCGGTTTTTTTTCCGCCACACAACCCAGGATTACTGCTGTTAAAAGAATACATACAACGAATACCAGCCACACCACCCGCATTGATGCACACCTTTTCCCTCTTTCACTCCTCTCCCCCATCATGGCACGTCTCCCCGCTTCCTTTTCCCGGTCTCTATCGGAGAACAGCACCGTACATCGGGGGGAATTGCTCCACAGATACCAACCGTTGGGTGACCGAGGGAAGCACACATCTTATCTACCGCCGGTTGGGGAAGAAAACCCTCCATCCGTGTCGCCTGGGTACACGCCTCTTCAGAGGTGAGACCATGCTGACTGAGCACCAGCCCAAGAATCCGGTGGCGGCGGAGGAGAAAGGCTGCATACTCCCGTCCCTTTCTGGTGAGCGTCACCACCCTGTAGGGAGCGTGGTCGACAAATCCCTCTCGCGAGAGGTATTCAACCGTTCGTGTAACCGTGGAGGGATCGACCCTGAAGTGGACCGACAGAACCGTCGGTTTGACCATCCCTCCCTGTTCTAGAATATATCTGAGATACTCCCCCCGTCTTGGCGAGATCTCGTGACCGGTGAACCTGCTCATCATCACTCAGTGCGCGGCACAGTGATATATCTTTGATTATGTACCAACTTTTAAACCCGGCTCACCAGGGAGAAGGGAGATGATAACCGCCTGGCCGATCCGAGATGCCTGCGAATCCTGCACCACGCACCACCGCCCCCTTCCCTCACACATCCCTCTACAGGATGAAAGTGCCGAACAAGGACCATCGACGGTTGTTACTTCTTTAAAAATGAGACCGCGGTCTCCACGATGGAGCCCAGCTGTTCAGTGGTCCACCGTTCGGAGCTGAGCGCCAGGTGGTAGGGTGAGAGATCAGTGATGTCAATCTTGTAGTAGTTCTGGTAGCGGCGGCTCTCGCAGGCTTCCCGGACCGTGGTCAGCATCCGGGCAGTATACTCATCGACCCCATCGCGGGTGGCGATGCGCTTGGCCCGGCAGGAGAGGGGGGCAGTGAGCCAGATCTTCAGGTCAGCATTCTCCACCATCCACCCGGAAAGTCTCCCCTCAATCACCAGGTTATCCCGCTTCTGGGCGATCTCCTTCTGGCGCACATCGATGAGCGCATCGATGGAGTGGTCGTTCTCTGCAGTCTTCCCCAGTGCCGCGATGTCCATCCCCCGCTCCTTGGCGATCTGGCGGAAGACGTCACCGGCAGAGATCATCTCGTACCCGTAGGAGGTGGAGAGGTGACGGGCAAGGGACGTGGTTCCGCTCCCCGGTGGGCCGCTGACGGTGATGCGCATCAGATACCCCCAATATTCATCGATTTCCGGATGATCTGGCTCACGCTGAGCGAGCAGATCATGTACCACAGTATCCAAGCGGGAATGGGCCCAAAAGCAGCTTGGGTGAAGCCCCGCTCACCGATCAGGGGGAAGGAGATATTCTGGGTTTCGGGAAGAAGCGGGAGTACGTACAGGAGCCAGAGGAAGATAGGCACCGAGACGAGCAGGATATAGGCCATCGGTTTGAACTGTTCGCGGGAGAGTTCCAGCTGCTCCTGCATCATCCGGTCCCGCTTGGCCTCCATTTTCTTGATCTTCTTCTCATCCTCGGCAAGCTGTGCCTCGCGGAACTCCTTCTGGAATTCCTTCATCCGTTCCTGCGCTTCCTGCATCCGTTCATAATCAATGGTGTATTTCTGGATCAGGGAAGAGTAGAGGCCGGTGAGGGTGGAGAGGATGATAATCACAATAAAGAAGGGAAATACCGCTCGCAGCGGACCGAACACCACATCCATCCCCCCGCCAATTCCTACGCGGACCGGCGCAATCCCGTAGGAGAGCATGAGGCCCATGGCCACGATGAGGGCAATTGTGCCGCTGTGCTTCTGGAGATCCATTTCTCACCTCAGTGCGGCTGCCATCTCTTGGATCGCCTGTTCGAGGAGGAAGTCCTGGTTTTTGACGATTTTAACCGTGCAGCCGGTCATAACCCCGATGGCGCTCGCCGCAGAGCGGTTGAACTGCTGGTGATCAGCGATCCCCCGGCTTCCCTCCATATCTCTTATCCGGGTAGGGTCCCGCAGCCGCCGCTGGAGGATCTGGTCTTCGTCGGTCTCGACGAGGATGAGCATATCCGGCAGGAGAGCAGAGAGCACCCATTCCGGGAGGCCAGGGAGAAATCCCTGGGGAGTCTTCACCGAGCAGTGGGTATCGATGATGATGTTACCCTCAATGGCCGCAATCGCCTGCGCCGCCATCTTCTGCAGCTTTTTCTGGACGGTGCGATCCAGTTTTCTCATCTGGTCCCTGTCCTGGACAATCCCTTCTTTCGCCGCGACCTCGAACATGAAGGATCCGAAGTTGATAGG
>JAJRCM010000143.1 GCA_028678965.1 Methanomicrobiales archaeon
GGGATATCTAGCCTATAGATATCACATGCTACGAGAGGTTCTGTGGGGAAAAGCACGTTAGCGACCATGCTAAAACGAGGGTACATGATAGCGATCATCATCACGTTTTTTCTCAGCTGCGGATGCACCTCGAATATCAGCGATACTACTCTCCCTCCCGACCGGCTCGCTTCCATTTCTCCGTCTACTCTCAAGGTCCAACCATACGACGATACGTACCCGCCGCTGCTTTACTCCCCTGATTTTGAGATCCCCGCTCCACTCCCCTTTCCCCCTTAATACCGCAGGGGCGGAAGATTCACCCTTTATCACCCCTGATGGGAGAACCCTCTACTTCTTCTTCACCCCAGATCCTGGCGTCCCTCCAGAACGACAACTTCTCGACAGGGTTACCGGGGTCTATGCCACCTCAGAACGGAATGGAGCATGGACAACTCCCGAACGGGTTGTTCTCCAGGATCCAGGAACGCTTGCCCTGGATGGATGTGTGTTTGTGCAGGGAGCTGTCATGTGGTTCTGCTCAGCGCGGGAGGGGTATACCGGTGTCAACCTCTTCACCGCCGAATATCATGAAGGAGCATGGAGAACATGGCGGTACACCGGTGATACTCTGAACCGGGAGTATCAGGTGGGGGAACTGCACATCACTGCCGACGGAAAAGAGATGTCCTTTTACTCTCCACGAAATGGAGGGAAAGGTGGGCTGGATATCTGGGTCTCGCGGTATGAAAATGGTGCATGGAAGTCGCCAGAGAATGTAGAGGCAGTCAATACACCGTCAAACGAGGGCTGGCCATTTTTGAATCAGGATGGAGATGAGCTGTGGTTCACCCGCACCGACGAGGGTTCTCCCGCCATCTTCCGTTCTACAAATGTTGAGGGTGCATGGCAGGAGCCGATGCTGATCATCTCATCCTTTGCTGCTGAACCATCTCTCGATGAGAAGGGGAACCTCTACTTTGCCCATCATTATATCCGCGATGGCAAACTGATTGAAGCGGACATCTTCCTTGCTCGAAAAAAGTGAGAGCGAGTATAGTATGCTACTATTGCCGGAGTAAGGCACATGTCCAAGAGTTATTCATCTCCAATTTTCCAAAAATGATACCATGAATCAAAATAGGCCTCGGGCTACCAAATGAAAGGAAGTAATCGATACCGTGTCAATTTACAATAGTCGGTGTATCCTGGTAGGTCACGGGTGAGTATTTTTTCTTCGTTCAATATTCTGAGCACAAGTATTGGTAGTATTGGTAGGAATGCAATCAACGCCCAGTAGGAGCCAAGGGCGAGGGGAGTACACAGAAACATCAACATGATTCCAAGGTACATAGGATGACGAACCAGGGCGTAGGGTCCTGAGGTTATGACGGTCTGTCCCTTTTCAACCTCAATGACGCGGGATGCATACCTGTTTTCCCTCAGCGTGAGGAAAAAGACGAGGTAGCAAATGACAACAATTCCGTTCGCAAGGAGAACTACTCCTACAGGAACATCGGACCATCCAAACCGATAATCGAGTCCAGGTACAATGAAGCCAATGAGGAATAAGATGGACGCAAGGGCAATAATCTTCTTTTGCTCCCCCTCTTTTTCCCGCATCTTCATTCGCCGTTCCAGGAGTTCGTGATCGTGCTTCAGGAAGTATCTAAGAACAAAGAACATGGGCACAAAAACGATTCCATAATACACCCACCCTTCCCAGTAGTCAAGGGAACCGGCAGGTACAAACAGCAGGATGGCAACCACAATGAGACCCATGATGAACCTTAAGTAGATCATCTTCTTTATCAGGGTCAGGTCCCTTTCCATGTCCAGCCCTCCTCCTCTCCATCGTTTCTAGATTGTTGAGCTACCACCATGTCGCTCGAAAGTGACGGTACACCACAACCAATCCCCTCAGAAATATCATCCTCTTGCCCCCGCCTTTGAAGAAAAAATCATCGGTTGATATGCACCACCTTGGCAGGTGGAAAGCCGTTGAAGTAGGTTGATGAGGCAATCGTATAGGCCCCCATATTTTCTGAATACACCAGATCGTGAATTTCCAGTTCCGGAAGGTCAGCACTCAGTGTGATCGTATCAAATGCATCACAGGTTGGCCCAAATACGGCAGAGATCTGCTTCTCTCCCTCTTTGAAAGCATTGACCGGGTAATTGCAATGGTCAAAAATTTGTCCTGAATAGGTGTGGTACACCCCATCATTGATGTAGTAGGATGGTTTTCCATCACGGAACGCTTTGCCGATCACTTTGGCAACCAGGGTGCAGGCATTGGCAACGAGAAATCTTCCAGGTTCCGCAAGTATCTGCATATCGGGCGTATATAATCGTTTGATTTCTGTATTCAATTTTCTTGCCAGGGTTTTAAACGATTTAACTTTGGGATTATACTTCACCGGAAATCCACCTCCGATATCCAATATCTTGATCCTCTGGCCTGCTCGCGTCTCTGCCTCTTTGAGAATGTTCGCGGAGAGCTGTAATGCCTGTATATAGTTCTCAAAATTGGTACACTGGCTACCCACATGGAAGCTCAACCCTTCCACCACCAGCCCCTTCGAAAAAGCGTCAACAATTAAATCCACCGCTTCACCTGGGTGAGCGCCAAACTTTGAGGAGAGTTCAACCATCGAACCAGTATTAGGAACCCGTATTCGCAATACTAGGCCAGCATGCGGTGCATACGTCTTGATTTTTTTTAGCTCTTCGCTGTTATCAAACGTGACCAGTGGTTTGTATTGATCGAGGGCTTCAAGGGTTTCTATTGGTTTGATAGTATTGGCATAGATGATTTTATCCCAGATCCAGTCCTGTCGTTCCTTATCAGGCATATTCTTGATATTTTCATAGACGATCATGAATTCGGGCATGGAGGCGACATCAAAGCTGCAGCCCATTTCAAACAGTGTTTTCACAATTTCAGGATTTGAGTTGGCTTTGACTGCATAGTAGGCCTGGATAGCGGGAAGATGCTCTTTAAATTCCCGGTAATTCTGCCGAATTTTTTCGTGGTCGATTATAAAAATGGGTGTTCCATGCTCTTTTGCCAGATTCTGCAGCAGTTCCTTTCGTGCCTGGTTTATATGGGGGACCCCGTTATCGTGCCCGTCCTTTTTTGTTTCCTTCTTCACTTCCTCTTCCATCTTTGTCATTACCTGAGTGAATCATTGTACGAATAAGAAGTTTTTGAATTGCCAGACATCTTCATGGTCATAGTTATTTTCAGGGTTCTCTTTGAAATACACCACTCTATTTTTTAGGGGGGTCCAGTCTGAGGGACCGGAATAAAATTCCCCCAGGTATGGCTTTGCAATGTTCAGTACAAATTCATGAGGCAGATCATCGGGCAGGCAGAACCCTTTTTGGGGATGTTCGATCATCCACATCACGGCGGATACCACTCCAAGTGCGACCTGGACTGTCGTGGCGTTCTGTCCGGGAGCAAGTTTCCTCGCTTCTTCGATAGAGAGGATACTCCCTATCCACCATGAGTGGTAGGGGTGACCCATCAGGAGTGCACCGAGAATATCGGCCCCGGAGATAATCTCTCCATCATTCATGATCCGCAATTTCGGTGGCAATTCGTAGTTCCTTCCCCGCAGCTCCTGCAGTGATGCAATCGTCGCATCACAGGGCATATAGGCATAATGCACGGTGGGCCGGTATACCGCTTTTCTATCCTCCCATACCGTCCAGCGGTCGGATATGCCAAATGCCTCCCCATGCCGGATGACCATTCCCACGATTTCCTGGTGCGGAATCCAGGACCGTACCCAGGTATTGATACCCATCCGGGCAAGCATTATCTGGTTCTTCGGGCCGGTCGGGGGCACATGGGTACGATCGGGCAGTTCTTTTTCATGGGTTCCCCATCCCATCTCCGCCGGAGCGGTACCTTCCTCCCTTAACCCTTCGATACTCCAGGTGCCCACAAACTCATCCACTTTTTTGGGCTGACTGGAGATCTGCGTGTCCCGTTCCGAGCAGTGGATGACTTTTATCCCCACTTCGCGAGCAAGCTCGCCAAAGCTCTGCTCCCGTAGTAAGCGCTTCAGTTTCTCCGGCTGTCGTGCAATCCCATCCACGAGCATTCGGTGAGCAATATCCATGAGTCCCTGCTTAGCTAGGTGCGATATCAGGCCGGGATTGGCGCCGTGGTCCACCACACAGGTAGTGGCATTCTTCCAGTCTTTGGTGAGCTCCCGGAGCTTCATCTGCCGGTAGTAGAGGGACTTCTCGTACGGGCTCGCGGTGAATCTCTCGCTATAGGAATCCCAGACTTCTACCGATGTGTTTACATACAGAACCTCATGCGTATGGCACCAGGTGATAATCTCGCAGCAATCGATGTTCCAGGCAAGATCGATCAGCAATCCACCAGGAGAGAGGTATTCCGAGAGAATCTGGTCGAGGTTTTCAGGAGTGACTTTTCGCTGGAAAAATCGTATGCCCCGATCGGTCCATGGGGAAAGCTCCTGCGCTTTGTCTTCAAAATCGATGATCGTAATATGGTCGAACGGAATGTTCACATGCTTCAGCAGGATGGGGAGCGTGCACTTTGCCACGGCACCATATCCGATGATTAACACATTATTTCTGAATTCCACCCTATCACTCCGGGTTTTACGTCCTCAAGCACGATGTACTGTTCAAATTTGTTCATAGTACATTATAAACTGATGAGGAATAGCCAGTCCTGATGAAGGAAGTCAGGCAGGTCTATCAATACCATAGGGTGCATTGAAAAAGAGAACGGGAGATGGGGCGGTGAGGTATTGTCGAGTCGTGAATGGGTAACATCGTACAATTGAATTGAGAGAAATGTGAAGAAGGATTTTTTTAGGTAAAGCCGCTGGAGAGAGTAAGGAAATGGGTGTTGAATCCTCTCGTCGATTCGCGGCTCTTTGTGTATTTTGAGAATTATCAGAGAAGAGTCGATAGAGTAAAAATTGCATAGTTTTTAAAACCGCATTTTTTATTGTATTTTCAAAACGAGGCAAATTTTTTTATCATTCTTTCATTCCGTTTAATAACTTCATGAACTGACACAACGGGATATAACTTCA